>JAQBFL010000350.1:0-14796 GCA_032123415.1 bacterium
TTCCATGCGAGGTTCACGTACTTTGCGCCCTTTGCGTTCGCTTTTCCGCCCGGTTGAACCTGGACATAGCTCATGATGTGCCCTCCTATGGCGTCGAAAAGCTAGTATATACTAGCTATGCATCAGCGCAAGCGAAATCGAGCAACAAATCGAAAAAAGATGCAGCCGGAGGCCTCAACCCGCCCGCATGGCTATCATGCGGGCGGGGAGTTTAGGCTGCAACCGTGGAGGTTGCGAAGAAATGTGCGCATGTAGAGGGGCTTGGACGTCTACCTGATTCCCTAAGGTCGCTGGAGGCACGAGGCAGACGAGCCCAGCCGTAGGGCCGATTCGGCTTGCCACGAAGCGTGCTTTCATGGATGCTTCAGGGCGGTGTGCATCTTGAGGGCAGGAACATGGAACTGGCTGTCAGACTCACAGTGCTTGTGCTGTCTATCGTTTTTCACGAGGTCGCTCACGGCTACGCCGCCTACCGGCTGGGCGATCCCACGGCAAGAGACGCGAAGCGCCTGACCCTCAACCCCCTGGCGCACATCGACCCGATGGGATCAGTGTTGCTGCCGTTGTTTCTGGTGATCACGAACAGCCCCGTGCTGTTCGGTTGGGCCAAGCCGGTGCCTTTCAACCCCGGCTACTTTCGTGATGTCAGGAAGGGCATGATGATCGTCGGCGCCGCCGGACCTGCCGCGAATCTGCTTCTCGCTCTCGTGGCCGCCGCCGCATTCAGACTCTTCACCCCCGGCGGCATCTTCGGCCTGCTGCTCGTTCACGCCTGCATCATCAACGTGGTCCTGGCGCTCTTCAATCTGATACCCATCCCGCCGCTGGATGGATCCCGGGTGGTCGTCGGATTCCTTCCGCTTGATCTGGCGCGCAGGTACCTGAGGATCGAGCGCTTCGGCTTCGTCATTGTCTTTGGTCTGCTCTGGTTTGGGGTCTTGGACCGTGTACTCTGGCCCCTGGCCGATGGCCTGTTGAGGATCTTGCTGTCGGCGTAGATTCTCGGTGGTACCGAACATCATCTGGTGCATTTGTGCCTCGACACATAGGTATCGTTTCACCTATGTCCGCATTGCGAAAACAGTGCGAAAACAGTTGAGCCTGGCGAGGCGAACCGCTAGAGTATTCGGCGGTGTTTCACAACCGAGAGCGCCTCGGCGCCTCAACCTTGGAGAATGACCATGAAGTACGTCTGCAACGTGTGTGGCTATGTGTATGATCCGCGCGTGGCCGATCCGGACAACGGCATCGAGCCGGGCACGACATTCGAAGATCTGCCCTCCGACTGGGTCTGCCCAGAGTGCGGGGCGGGCGTCGAGGATTTCTCTCCCGCCGAATAGCCACACCCATGCTGCAACATCCCGAATATACCAGGCAGCGGATCAGCCAACAGGCGGACCGCATCAAGGCTCTGATCTACTCCAAACGGGTCGACGTGGACGACCTGGTTGTGGCCGGACCCGTCGATCGGATCGACTACGCGGAGGCGCAGGCTCTCGACGGGTTTCGGCCCGCCAAGCGTGGGGACCAGTACGGCCCGCAGTGGTCCACCTTCTGGTTTCGCGGCCGGGCGTGCGTGCCTTGCGAGTGGCGCGGCGGTCGGGTCGATCTGCTATGGGATAGTCAGAGCGAAGCGACGCTGTGGGTAGGCGGCCGCACGGTGCAGGGCCTGAACATGACCAGCGGGGACCGCCCCGACGCGGTGATGCTCGACGCCTGCGAGGGCGGCGAGTCGCTCGAATTCCAGATCGAGATGGCCTGCAACCGCAAGTTCGGGGCTCCTGACGAGACGGGGCCGTTTAGCCCCTTTCATCTGCGCCAGTGCGAGATCGCGTGCTTTGACCGCGAGGCGTGGGATCTGTATTGGGATTTCTACGTGCTGTGCAGGCTCGAAGAAACTCTGTCGCGCGACGGCGGGCCCGGCGAGCTGCCGTGGGCCGGCCTGCTGCTGGCCGAGCTGAACAACGTCTGCAACGCCTTCGAGCTCGACGACCGCTCGACATGGCCCGCGGCTCGTCAGGTGCTGGCGAAGCTGTACGAGCACCGCAACGGCGGGCGTGTGTTCGAGTTGTCCGCCGTCGGGCATGCGCACATCGACACGGCCTGGTTGTGGCCGCTGGCCGAGACGCTGCGCAAGTGCGAGCGGACCTTCTCCACGGCGGTGGCCTACATGCGGGAGTATCCCGAGTACCGGTTCGCGTGCTCGCAGGCGTTTCAGTATGACGCCATGCGTCAGCGGAACCCGGCGCTCTACGCCGACATGAAACGGCTCGTGGCCTCCGGCCAGTGGGTGCCGGTTGGCGCGACGTGGGTTGAGCCGGACTGCAACATCCCATCGGGCGAGGCGCTCTGCCGGCAGTTCCTCTTCGGTCAGGCGTTCTTTCTGCGCGAGTTCGGGCGACGCTGCAACGAATTCTGGAATCCGGACGTCTTCGGCTACAACGGTCAGTTGCCTCAGATTATGCGCCAGTGCGGCGTGACGCGGTTCCTGACGCAGAAGCTCTCGTGGAACCGCTTCAACAAGCCGTTGCACCACACCTTCACGTGGCAGGGAATCGACGGCTCGGAAGTCATGACGCACTTTCCGCCGACCGACACGTACAACGCGATGAACGCGCGCGGGGAAATCGAAAGCCTGCGGGACAACCTGCGCAAGTTCAAGGACCACGACCGCTCGCACGAAGGCATGATGCTCTTCGGGTACGGCGACGGCGGAGGCGGCCCCACGAAAGACATGCTGGAGGTTCTGCGGCGCGTGCATGATCTGCAGGGGTTGCCGACGACCGAGCAGCGCAGCGCCGACGAATTCTTCGAACGCCTGGAGGCGGACATCGTGGACCGCCCGACCATGGTGGGCGAGCTCTACTTTGAGTATCACCGCGGCACGTACACGTCCCAGGCGCACGTGAAGCGCAACAACCGGCTCGCGGAGATCATGCTCCATGATGTGGAGTTCATTGCCGCCGCGGCGGCGCATGCCGGTTCCGCGGCGTATCCCGCCGAGGAGATCGCCGCCATGTGGCGCCTGCTCCTGGTCAACCAGTTTCATGACATTCTTCCCGGCAGCTCGATCACTCCTGTGTATCGCGACGCGGCGGAGCAGTTCGCCGAGTTGTTCCAGGCGGGCGAGCGTCTGCTCGCGGAGCGTCTCGGGTCGGGCGACGTGCCGCTGAACACGATCTCGTGCCCGCGCTCCGAGGTGGTGGAGCAGGGCGGGCGGCTGCGGTTCGTGACGGCGCCGCCCTACGGTTCGGGCAAGGAGGCCGGGGCGCCGGATGCGGTGTCGCTGACGGAGACGGGCGACGGCGTAGCGCTGGAGAACGGCTTGCTCAGGGCGGTGCTGGACCGAGGGGGACGCCTGCTTTCACTGGTCGACAAGCGCTCGGGCCGGGAAGCGCTTGCTGCCGCGGCCAACGTGCTGGAGCTCTACGAGGACTATCCCACGGCCTTCGATGCGTGGGATGTGGATCCGTTTCACATGGAGACCGGCCGGGCGAGCGCGCCGGCGGAGACGTGTCGCGCCGCCGCGCGCGGGCCGCTGCGCGCGGAGGCGGCGTTCGAGTTCGCGATCGGCGCCGCGAGCAGGCTGACCATGACCGTTCGTCTGGATGCGGCCTCGCCGCGCCTGGAGTTCAGGTGCACGGTGGATTGGCGGGAGTCGAAGCGCTTTCTCAAGGTGGCGTTCCCCGTCGCGGCGCGCGCCATGAATGCGACCTACGAGATGCAGTTCGGGTGCGTCGAGCGACCCACGCACTACAACACGCCCTACGACCTGGCGCGGTTCGAAACGCCGATGCACCGCTGGTTCGACCTGTCTGAGCACGGGTTCGGCGTGGCGATCCTTAACGACTGCAAGTACGGCGGCAGCGTGCACGGCAACGTCATGCGGCTGAGTCTGCTGCGGGCGCCGAAGTCGCCCGATCCGCTATGCGACATGGGACGGCACGCGTTCGCCTACGCCGTCATGCCGCACGGCGGTTCGTGGCGCGAGGCCGGCGTGGCGGACGAAGCGGCGCGGATGAACCACCCGTTGCGGTTCGGCGCGCTGCGCACCGACGGGCCGCTTTTCGCGGTCGACGATCCGAACGTGTCCATCGACACGGTCAAAGTTTCGGAGCGTGGCGACGCGCTGGTGCTGCGGCTCGTCGAGCGGCACGGGGCGCGGGGTGTGGCGAAGCTCAAGTTCGGATGCCCGGTGGCGGGCGCCCGGCTGTGCAACGTGCTCGAAGACGAAGGCGAACCGGTGCCGGTTGCGGACGGGGAGATGGCCGTGCCGTACGGTCCGTACCGGATCGTGACGCTGGCGGTGCGACGGTGAACGTGGACCACGGAAAGATCAGTTAGCAGTGGAAAAGCCTGCTTCTGTTGCTCCACAACAGGGGCAGAATTCCTGACAGAACGCCCGAAACGAGGGGAGATCGGTATGGGCCAGGATATTACAGGCGACCTCTTTTTGGGGTTCGATTCGAGCACGCAGGGACTCAAGGCGGTCGCGATTGACGGCTCTCTGAGGATTGTGGCGTCCCAGGCCGTCAACTTCGATCGGGACCTGCCGGAGTTCGGTACGCATGGCGGCGCTCACCGCGGCGAGGACGGGTTGACCGTCACCGCGCCTCCGGCGATGTGGGTCAAGGCGCTCGATCTGGCGCTGGAGCGGCTGCGGGATGCCGGCTTTGCGTTTGGCCGCGTAGCGACCGTCTCGGGCTCGGGCCAGCAGCACGGCAGCGTGTGGCTGAAAGCGTGCGCCGCGGAGGCCCTGAAGGGGCTGGACGCGGCCCGTCCGCTGCACGCGCAGCTCGGCGGCATCTTTGCGACCGGGGCCTCTCCGATCTGGATGGACTCCAGCACGGGGGCCGAGTGCCGTGCCCGCGAGGCCGCCCTGGGGGGCGCGCAGGCGCTGGCGACTCTGACGGGGTCGCGCGCCTATGAGCGCTTCACGGGCAACCAGATCGCGAAGATCCGGGCGCGGCAGCCCGAGGTCTACGCGGCGACTGACCGCATCGCCCTGGTGAGTTCCTTTGTGGCCGGCTTGCTGGCCGGCCGCGTGGCGCCGATCGACTGGAGCGACGGCTCCGGGATGAATCTGCTCGACATCCGCACCCGTCGCTGGGACGCCGCGGCCCTGGACTGCACGGGACCGGACCTTGCGCGGCGTTTGGGCGAACCGGTGGCCTCGCACACCGACGTGGGAGCGGTGCACGCCTACTACCTGAAGCGTTTCGGTTTTGCCGCGGCCTGCCGCGTCATCGCGTTCTCGGGGGACAACCCGTGCAGCCTGGCCGGGCTGCGGCTGCAGCGTCCGGGGGACGTGGCCATCAGCCTCGGCACGAGCGACACGATGTTCGCCACGCTCTCGGAGCCGAAACCGTCGGCCGACGAGGGGCACATCTTCGTCAGCCCCATCGACCCGGCGGCTTACATGGCCATGATCTGCCTGCGCAACGGGTCCCTGACGCGCGAACACGTCCGCGATGCCGTGGCGGAGCGGTCTT
The DNA here is from genome assembly GCA_032123415.1 of bacterium. Classification (GTDB taxonomy): domain Bacteria; phylum Verrucomicrobiota; class Kiritimatiellia; order UBA8416; family JADHWI01; genus JAQBFL01. Next base: position 5,493 of record JAQBFL010000350.1, read on the forward strand.
GGACGCGCTATGCCGAGCTGATGGCGCACAGCCCGGTCGGCAACGGCGGACGGATCGGTTTCTACCTCAAGGAGCCCGAGATCACGCCCACGATTCTGAAGACGGGCATCTTCCGTTTCGACGCGAGCGACCAGCCGGCGGAAGCATTCGAGGCGCCCGCGGAGGCGCGGGCGGTGCTCGAGGCGCAGTTCCTTTCCATGCGGTTGCATGGCGGGCGGATCGGGATACGGCCGCGAACCATCCTGGCCACGGGAGGCGCGTCGGTCGACCCCACCGTGATTCGGGTGATGTGCGACGTGTTCGGAGCGCCGGTCTTTGTGGGCGACGTGCCGGACTCGGCGGCGGTGGGCGCCGCCTACCGCGCGTTGCACGGTTGGGAGTGCCGCAAACAAGGTGTTTTCGTGCCGTTTGCCGAACTCATGGCCGCGGCGCCGGCATTCCGGCGAGCTGCCGAGCCGGACGCGGCGGCGCATGCGGTCTACAGCGCGATGCTGCCGCGTTACGAGGCCTTGGAGCGGCGCATCCTCGGGTGATAGCGAGATGAGAGCGAAAGAAACGACCAGAGGAAATCGTAATCCGTAATCGTCAACCGGGTGGAAGAAGGATCGGAGCACGATTACGGGCGACGATTACGGTTCACTCGGAGACCCCGGAAGCGATTCAGAAGGAGAATGGCAGGATGGAAACAGTCGAATTCAACGGGTGGGACAGGAACGTCAGGTTGAGCAACGGCGAGGTCGAGCTGATCGTCACGCAGGACGTCGGGCCGCGCGTGATCCGTTTCGGGTTCGTCGGCGAGCGCAACCTGTTCGCGGAACTCGACGGGCAGCAGGGCGGCATGGGCGAGGAAGAATGGATGCTGCGCGGCGGACATCGACTGTGGCTGGCGCCCGAGGCCAAGCCCCTGACGTACGAGTTGGACAACACGCCCATTGAGATCGAGCGCCTTCCGTCCGGCGGCATTCGCACGCGGCAGCTCGCGGGGCCGCTCAGCGGCGTCGTCAAGACCATGGATATCGAGCTGGCGTCGGACGAGAACGAAGTGACGATCGTGCACACGCTGGTGAACAAGGGCGGCCGGGCCATCCTGGCCGCGCCCTGGGCGCTGACGGTCATGGCGCCGGGCGGCGCGGCGATCGTCCCGCTGCCGGGCAAGATCCCGCACACGGAGAGGCTGACGCACAACCAAGCGTGGAGCATCTGGCCGTACACGGACCTTTCGGACCCACGATGGATGTTCGGCTCGCGGTACCTGCGCCTGCGTCAGAACCGCAAGCGGGGGCCCACGAAGATCGGCATGGCGCATCGCGAAGGGTGGGTGGGCTACCAATTGGGCGAGTACCTGTTCGTCAAGCGTTTCGAGATGATCGAGAGCGCGGCGTATCCCGACGGCGGCGTGAACTTCGAGACCTTCACCAACGAGGACTTTCTGGAGATCGAATCGCTCGGCGCGCTGACGCGGATCGAGCCCGGGGAGAGCGTCTCGCACGAGGAGCAGTGGGAGTTGTTCCGGCAGCACGGTTCGATCGAGACCGAGGACGACATCGACAAGCATGTGCTGCCGCTGGTGAGGTGACGGTGCGGAAGGATTGGTGCGCGATGGGCGATATCATGATGGAACGGCCGGACTGGGACACGTACTTCATGGACATCGCGCACGTCGTCAAGCGGCGCGGCAATTGCAGGCGGCGGCAGGTGGCGGCGCTGGTGGTCAGGGACCGGCGGATCGTCTCGACAGGTTACAATGGGACGCCGCGGGGCGTGCGCAATTGCTGCGACGGCGGTTGCCCGCGCTGCGCGAGCGATGTCCCGTCCGGCAGCGGGCTGGGCGAGTGCATCTGCTGCCATGCCGAGGAGAACGCGATCACGCAGGCCGCCTATCACGGCACCGCCCTGAAGGGCGCCACGCTATACTGCACGCTCAGTCCCTGCCTGATCTGCGCCAAGATGATCGTCAACGCGGGCATTGCCGAAGTGGTCTACGAAGACGAGTACGAGTTCTCGGCCCAGACGCAAGCCCTGCTCGGAGAGGCGGGCGTGCTGTGCCGCCGCTTCGAGCGTAAGAAACCCGAGTGAGGCAACCCGATGATTGCGCGCGTTATTCTGGCGACCGAAGACAGCCGGTTCCGCAAGGAACTCGAACAGATGCTCGAAGAGCCGGATGCCCTGGTGCACTCCGTCGGGACGGCGTCGCGCGTCTGGGAGCGGTTGTCGAAGGACAGCTACGACCTCGTCATCGTGAGCTACTCGCTCTTCAGTAATGTCCGCGCGTTCGCCGATATGAAATCCCTGCCGGACCCGCCGGCGGTGATTGTCTTTCTCCCGACCTCCGATCCGAAACTCGAGGGCGAACTGATGGCCGAGGGGTGCGAAGCCGTGCTGTCGCGGCAGTACTCGAGTTCTTCCATCCGCGACACGATCGAGACGATCCTGGAGAAGCGCGAGCAATCGGTGGTTGGCGCGTTCACGACGCGGCAATTGGTCGGCGAGGAGCCGCGGCTGACGGATTTCGTGTCGAGAAGTCCGTCCATGCGCGCGTTCATGAACGTCGTGCAGCGGGTGGTGGAGAGCGACGTATCGCTCTTGATCCTCGGAGAGACCGGCGTCGGAAAGGAACGGCTGGCGCGGGCGATTCATGCCGAGGGGCCGCGCTACGCGGGGCCATTCATTGCCGTCAACTGCGGCGCGCTGCCCGAATCCCTGCTCGAAAGCGAGCTGTTCGGCCACGAGAAAGGGTCTTTCACGGGCGCGACGCGGTCGCGACGCGGCTGCTTCGAGATGGCTCACAAGGGGACGGTGTTCCTGGACGAGATCGGCGAGCTCGAATCGCACCTTCAGGTGAAGCTGCTGCGCGTGTTGCAGGACCGCGAGGTTCAGCGGGTCGGCGGCGAGGCCCCCGTCAAGGTGGACGTGCGAATCATGGCCGCCACGAACCACAACCTCGAAGAGGACATTCAACGCGGGGTCTTCCGCAAGGACCTGTACTACCGGTTGAGCGTCGTCTCGCTCACCGTGCCGCCGCTGCGCGAACGGCTCGAGGATATCCCCGAGGTCGTATCGAGATATTTGAACTACTTCTACTCCCGCATCGAGCGGGATGTGACCGGCATCCAGCCGGACGCCCTGGCGGCGCTGATGCGCTACTCGTGGCCCGGCAACGTGCGGGAACTGATCAACGTCATCGAGCGCGCGGTGATTCTCTGCGAGGGACACGAGATCAAGCTCGTGGACTTGCCCGAAACGGTCAGCGGGGCCGTACGCGACCGGTTGCCCGACGATGAAGGATTCCGGCTCAAAGACATCCGCGAGGAGGATCTCCTGGCCATGCCGCTGCGCGACGCCAAGCGGCAGGTGAGCGACCTTTTCGAGAAGCACTATCTCGAAGCCCTGCTGCGCGAGACGAATGGCCGCATCGGGGAGACTGCCCGGCGCGCCGGAATCCAGCCGCGATCGCTGTTCGAAAAGATGAAGCAGCTCGGACTTCAGAAGGAGCAGTTCCGCGCGCCCCACCGCCGATAGGACGCTCCAACTCCGATAGGCCGCGCAAATCAAGAGGCGCAGGCTCCGTTTGTCGCTCTCAACGGCAGTTCCGTGCGACAGACATTAGTGTGTTAGTCATTCTGCTGGTGCGACTTACAAAATGATTATCAATAGTGGCATACTGATTGCTATATACACCGCGAACGGTCATGACCTCAAGTGAGGCGCGAACCGGAGTGGATGACGGGTTGCCTGAAGGCCTGTTTCCTTGGTGAAAGGCGCTGAAGGACGTGAAGAATCGGCGGCATAGGCGCCGAACGAGGAGTTCGGAGATGGCAAACATCATGTCGGCTCTGGGCGTAACGCCCGAACGGACGGTTGCGGGGCTTGGGCCGGATTTGCATTCCGGTCTGCTGGTCGGGATGCGCATCCCGAAGCACTACTTCGTCGCGCGCGGCGTGGGCGAAAGCGACATCACGATCCATGCCGGCTCGTACCATCTGGCGTTGAAGGACGCCGGGATCGAGCGATGCAACATCATGACGTACTCGTCCATCATGCCGGCGATCGCCGAGGAGATCGAGCCGCCCGCGCTGACGCATGGCGCGGTGATGGAGACGATCATGGCCGTGGCCCACACGGAGAAACGCGAGCGCGTCTCGGCGGGTATCGTGTACGGATGGCTTTCGGACCGCGTGACCGGCGAGCGCTATGGCGGGCTGGTCTGCGAGCACAACGGACCCGTCAGCGAGGACGAGATCGAGCGGCTGCTGCACGCCAGTCTCCAGGAGCTGTACACCAACGGCTTTTCGGATGACTATGAGCTGGGCGAGACGCGTGTGCTGACCAGCACCATGCAGCCCCGCAAGCAATACGGCACGGCGCTGGTGGCGCTGTGCTTCACGAGCTATGTCTACCCGCTCGTGGGCGTTCACGGAGCAGGCTGGTCGCGCATTGCGATGTCCTGACCGCGGCCGTTACGGTTCGGTGCGGGTAGCCCGGATGCGGTAAAAGAGCGGCGGGACCGGCGGCGTGGCATCCGTGTAGACGTTCGTTCCTGATGGGGCGGGCGGCATGTCATTCGTCAGGGTTGTTCCAGACCAGACCGACCCCATCGGAGCCGTGCGTTCCACGGCGTAGAGGCGTTGGGCGACGACGGGCCAGGCGAGGCGGAAACCGCCGGATTCAGTGCGGACGTCGAGAACGCGCAGGATGGACTGCGCGTTGGTAGGTACCGTGCCCGCGATGTACTCCAGCCGGGCGTCGTGGCCGTCTTCGTCGGTGTCGCTCAGCGCCAGGGCATCGAAGTCCTCCGAGTCGCCGTAGAATCCGGCCAACCACCACACGGGAACGCCGTTGGTTGCCAGGTTCGCTAGAAATGCCGCCGTCACGCTACGCGGCGCGAGCATGGACAGCGCAACTGCCGGGCTGTTCGTGTCGGCCGGCGGCACATCGCCGCTCCAGTGGGAGAACCGGTGGTAATCGTCCGCCGTGGCGGCGACGGGCAGGTTCGTGGCGTAAGGATACCAGCCGGTGGCGCGGTCCACGGCGCCGCTGCCGGTCACGCCGACGGTCAGGTGCACGTTGGTGCCCCACAGCCAGTCGATCGAACTATTCTCAAGCATCTCGAAAGCCGGCGTCGACGTGGCCGTTCCCGTGGCGGGAACGCTATCGGTTCCCACCCAGCCGACGCAGAGCAACTGCGTGGACAGCGCGCCCGAGAAGAGGGGGGAGTTCGTGACCATGCACTGCACGATCTGACCGCGGTTGACGACGTGCGATCCGGGGGGAGGCACGCTCCCGCCGAAGGCTGACGAGACGTTCAGCGTCAGGGCCGTGTTGGCGGCGATGGTGGTGTCGTAGCCATCGTTGATACCGGCTACGCTGTTCACGAAGTTCGTCAGCACGAGACGGACCCCTTCCGCGGGCTCGGTCTGGTCGTCAATGGGAATAGAGATTGCGATCACCGCGCCCGTGGCGCCCTGCGCGAACGCCACGAGCCCCGTGGCAGGGGTGACATCGGCTCCGGGCGTCGCGCCGCGGTCGATGAGCGTGAAGTCGGCCTGGACGCTGTTCGTCCAAGGCCAGCTCAGCCAGACGGGGATCGAGAGCGCGGCGCCCTCCTGGACGCTCGACGAGGGCGGCGGCCAGTCGAAACGGAAGTAGTGGTTGGGCTCGCCCACAATGTACAGAGTCCGGCGGTCGGACGAGAAGGCAATGCCTTCCGGTTGCGTGAGGGCAGAGGGCAGGAGCAGTGAAGAGTAGACCCGGCCGTGCAGGTCGCACTCGATGAGGCGTCGACCTTCGTGGCTGAGGATGAAGAGGCGGCCGGAGACAGTGTCGTAGTGCAGGTCCGAGAGATCGGTGCACAGCCCCGCGAAAGCGGCGGGCGCGTTGAAAAGTTCCCGAATTCGCATGCCATCGTCGAGCGTGAGTCGGTAGACGGCCATGGGGATGCGTTCCTTGACCAGGTAATAGCAGTCGTTCAGCGGGTCGTAGGCGATGCCTTCCATCCCATTGTTGCCGCCACGAATTCCCGTGTCGATGATCTCAGCCGCCGAGCGGGCGATCGATGTTGTGTTGGAAGCGATCGTCACGAAGCAGATCGTGCCGAGCACTTCCTCCACGATGGCGTACAGATTCGACGCGGGGTTGACCAGGCAGATGCCCTCCGTGTCGTCGAACCCGATCATCGTGATCTCGCGACGGAAGACGCCGTTGGTGTCGAAGACTTGGAGCGTCGGCGGGTCCGCAATGAGATCGCCGCGGTTGGCCAGCGTGAGCAGCTCGCCTGTATCGGGCATGATAACGCACGCGGAGATGTTGTCCGTCACGTTGCCCTGGAGGTTGGTGTTGAAGGCCGCCGCGAACCGGGACGCGCTGTACGGGGGGTCGAACGACATGCGCGGATAGGCGAGGGTGCCCTCGGGCGAGACCGCCACGCTGAAGATGCCGGTGATGGAACGAGCGCGGTCCATGAGGAGCCAGAGCGGCCGGTCGGTCTGCTGTTCGGCGGGTGTCTCGCCCGTCCAGCCGTCGAAGGAGTACGATTCGAACACCACGGCGTCGATGCGGTTCGAGAAATTCAGCGGGCGCCAGCCTTCGGCGCCGATTGCGGCGCCGCCGCCGGTCTCGGCGAGGTCGAGCCAGACGTTGGTCTTCCAGACCCACGCGATGGACGAGTCCTCGTCAATCGCGAAGGAACCGGATGTGCCGTCGGCGGACGGTATGCTGCCGTCGCCGATCCACCCCGTGCAGACATACTGCGTGCGCGTACCGTCAGGGATCGTCGAGACGGGCATGGAAAAGGCGAACGGACTTTCGTCGGCGACGTAGTAGACGCCGGTCGGAGGGTTGGGGGCTCCGCGTGGGGATGTGAGCGTGACTGTCCGCGTCGTGTGCGCCGGGATGAGCACATCGAAGAGGTCGTCCCGTCCGATGCGAAGTCCCAGCGGCTGCTCCAGCAGCACCTGAAAGACCTCGTCGGGTTCCGATATGTTGTCCGGCGGGACGTAGATGTCGAACCCGGCGAACCGTTGCCCCGCGACGAAATCGACGCGGCCCGTGGCGGGGGTGAAGTCCGCCGCGGAGGCCGTGATCCCGGTTGCCGCGAAAGCCACGGACACCGAAGCGGTGGGCGCCCAACTGAGCGACAGCTCGAAGCGGACGGTCTGGCCTTCGCTGTACTCGGCGCGCGGCGGCCCGATGCGCAGGTCGAACAGGGTGCCTGATCCGCCAAGGACAAAGATGCGTTCGCGGTCCGCGGCAAGGACGCAGTCCACGCCGTCCGCGATCCCCGGCGGCGACGACCAACCGAGAACGTTTCCGTCCATGTCGCATTCGATGAGCCGTGCACCGTCCGAGCTGAGCAGAACCAACCGGCCATCGCGCACGTCCGCGGCGATACCGGCCAGGCCGGAACAGAGGGTTGACAGCGTCGCCTGTACATCGAACAGCGTCACGGCGCCGGGGTGGGGGAGCGCGTCCCGCGGGATGCGGATGACCGCCATGGGCGACGACGCGCGCGTGGCCAGGAAGGCGCGGTTGCCGGGATCGTAGTCGAGGCCCGAGATGGCGGTTCCGGGAATCGCTCCCCCGTCCACGACGACGGCAACGGACTCCCCGGCGGAGCGGTGGACATTCGTGACGCCGGGGGGCAGGGCGAGGATCGTCAGGACGTTCGTGGCCGCATCGGCGATCGCGTAGGCGTGAAGCTCGTCGGACACCGCGGTGACGGCGCTGGGTTCCGCAAAACCGTCCAGAGCGATTTCCTCGCCCGTGAAGACCCCGTCGGCCGTAAAACCGAGCAGGGCTGACGGGGACTCCGTGAGCACGAAGAAACCGCCCCGGTCGGGGGCTGAACAGAAACCCACCACGTTGGAGGCGGGGGTCGCGAACAAGTTGGTGGATGCGTCAAGGGACATCCGCTCGACGGTGGATGACGATACAAATTGGACGAGCGGGGGAGGGACCACGCCGTTGGTATCCACGCGGGGCGCGAAGACCGGCGCGACCTGGCGGGCCGCGTCCATGGCGAGTGTAAGGAGCAGTCCGTTGGTCGCCGCGCCCTGCGTGTCGCCGGTCCACCCGGTCCATTCGAAATCGGCCAAGGGCCAGGCCCAGACCTCGGCTGCGCTTTCGAGGGCGAACCAGCGGTTCGCGCCAAGGACCGACCCGCCCACGGCGGGGCCGGCGCCGAGCCAGACGTTTGTCGTCCAGAACCACGTCAGCGTGGTGTCGTTGAAAAGGGTCAGCACCGTGTTCGTGCCGGTTCCGCTCGTCGCCGACGCCGAATCCGTCCAGCCCGTGCAGACGAACTGCGTCGCGCCGTTGGGCGAGACGACGGGCGACTCCTCGACGTAGCAGTCCACGGCGGCGCCGTCGGGGAACGCACTCGTGCCCACCGGCGGGACCGTAGCGCCGTGCGCCGACAGTACGGTCAACTCGCGCGCCTCGTTGGCCTCGATGGTCACATCGAACGCGCGCTCGCGGCCGATGGTCGCGCCGTTCGCCGCGTTTGCCAAGGTCGCGCGTAGGGCCTCGATGGGTTCGCTCTCCGCATCGGTAAGCACATACAGCCGGAAGACGCGGCTGGTGACGCCCGCCGGAAAGACGACATTCGTGAAGGACGGCAGAAAGTCCAAGCCGGCGACGGCCGTGGCGCTTGTCACGGTGACGTCTACCGATGTCTCGACGGGGTAGGGGGCGCTGAGGCGGATTGGGATATCGACGGTAGAGCCTTCCTGGGCCGTCCGCGCGGGGGGTGACGCGGTATAGCGCGCCAGGCGATTTGTGCCGCCGACGATGGCGAAACCGAGATCCTCGCGGCCGGCGGTCACGCCGCCGGGGAGCGGCACGTCCACGGCGTGTGTGGCCAGGATGGTTCCGTCCATTTCGCACTCGATCAGCAGAGGGGGAGTGGCGCTTAGAAGCAGCAGGCGGTCCGTGGCGGGGTCGTAAGCGATGTCCGTGAGATTCGAGCAGACTCCATCCAGAACCGTTTCCGCGTCGAAGGGAGCCGTCGCCACCGCAATTGATCCGGTGAGCGTGACGCGCCAGACGGCCATGGGGGCGCTCTCCCGGACGGCGTAGAACACGTTGGTCGAGGCCGATGCAATGCCGCTCAGGCCACCTGGCGGCGCGTTGGTGAAGTCCCCGGCCGGCGTGTAGGCGATCCCTTCAGACTTGGCGATGGACGTGGTGTTCGAGTCGAAGGGAAGCAGAATGACCGTGTTGGATGTGCCTTCGACGAGCGCCAGCGCCGGCGCGGCCCTGTCGACGAGACAGAGCCCCTCCGGGCTGTCGAACCCCGTCAGAGCGATCG
>JAQBFL010000351.1:0-4271 GCA_032123415.1 bacterium
GCGCCGGCCCCGCGCTGCGCCTGTTGCCACGGTCCGCAACCCCACGGACGCGTTCGCCGCGCGCTCGCCTATGGCTTCCTGACTCTGCCGCGGGAGATCGGCCGCGCCATGCTGCTCGGCATCCTGATCTCGGGTCTTCTCTCCGCGGTTGTGCCCGAGAACTTTTTCGCCGACCGCCTCGGAACGGGGCTGGGCGCCATGTTGCTGCTGATGCTGGCCGGCATCCCGATGTACGTCTGCTCGGCGGGCTCGGTCCCCATCGCGCTCGCGCTGATCCGCATGGGCATCAGCCCCGGCGCCGCGCTGGTGTTCCTCGTCACGGGCCCCGCCACCAACGCGGCCACGATCGCTACGGTGTGGAAGGTGCTGGGGCGCTGGTCGGCCGGCGTATACCTGGCCACCATCGCCGTCTCGGCCCTCGCGGCGGGACTGGTCATGGACGCTCTGGTGACGCCGACCGCCGTGCAGGCCGCCGCCCACGTGCACGCCGGGCATGCAACCCCGGCCAAGTCGATCATGGCCGTCATCCTGCTTGTCATGCTCGCGCCGTCGCTCATTCCGCGGCGCGGGGCGCACGCCCATGCGACCGAAGAACCGAACCCTTCTGAACACGAAGCTCACTCCTAGAACGGGTGGGTATGGATCCACTCCATCACACCCGGGCTGCCTCCCGCACCGCCACACGGCAGAGCGCCAACCAGTGCGCCAGTTCGAGGTTCTCCGGGCGGCAGCGCTCCGGCAACCCCATGCCGGCCAGCTCGCCGCGCCACCCGGCGACGGACTTGCCCCCCTCTGGCAGAATGTCCGGCAACAGCGAGGCCAACTGCTTGCGGCGGCGTGAAAACGCGTCGCGCGTCAGCCGCATGAACAAGCATCGCTCAGCGGCAGGCCCACTGACGGCCTCCGCGCGCCGATCCATGCGCACGATGGCCGAACGCACCACCGGCGGAGGCCAGAAGCAACCGGGGCTCACGACGTGAACGATCCGCGTATCGAACGCCCGACGCATCCGGACGGTCAACAGCCCATAGTCCGCGGTGCCCGCCGCGGCCACAAGGCGGTCCGCCACCTCCTTCTGCACCGTGACGACCACGCGCTCCGGCGGAACGCTCGCGTCGGCCAGGTTCATCAGGACGCGGCTGCCCACGGAGTATGGGAGGTTCGACACCACGCGCGTATAGCCCTGCGTCGGCAGGTCGTCACAGTCCAGATCGAGCGCATCCATGCAGCGCAGGTCCAGACAGGCTGCCCCCACGCCCCGCAGCGCGTCCGCAAGGTGCGCCGCCAGTCTCCGGTCCTTCTCCACGGCGAGCACCCGGCCCGCCGAGGCCAGCAGCTCACGCGTCACAACGCCGAGCCCCGGCCCGACCTCGACCACGCCATCCCGCGGCCCCACGCCGGCTTCGCGCAGCAGGATGTCCAGAATATTACGGTCCACGAGGAAATTTTGGCCCAGCTTCCGGCTGGGCCGCACGGCAAGCCCATCGAGAATCGCCCGCACATCGCTGGGACTGGTCAAGTTCATCCGAGCATGCGCACGAGCATCAGTTCGAGCGCGACCCCTTCGGAGACAGGCGAAGACACAAGCGTTTCATGCGCCTCGACGGCCGCCTTCCGGCACCGGAGCAACTCTCTCGTCGAGAAGCGCCGTGCCTGCTCGACCAGCGTTCCCAGCCGGTAGGGCGGGATGCCGCGCGGGTCCTTCTTCTCCATCGCGGCATACAGCGCTTCCGCTTCGGGCGGCAACCCCGCCCATCCGAACGCCCCTCCCTTCGCCCCGCCGCGCGGCACGAGCCACTTGCGGTCCAGCGCCTCGCGCAACAGAATCAACTCCCGAAGCTTGGACTGCAGAATGAACAGCAGCCCGATGGCGTTCTCCTTCTGAAAGAGAAGCTGCCTGAGGGCGGCCAGGGCCTTGGGCAGATCGCGCGCGCCCACGGCGTCGCCCAGCGCCCACACCAGGATGTCGCGTCCTCCGGTCGATACCGCGGCCACATCGGCGACCTCGACCTTCTTGCGCTCGCCCAGATACAACGCCAGTTTCTCCACCTCGCTGGCCAGCGTTCTCGACTCGACGCCCGCCCGCGCGATAAAGGCCATCATCACGTCCCGGCCCATCCGCAACCCCTCGCGCGCCAGCAGACCGCTCACGAAGTCCGCGGCCTGCGCCTCGGCGTCGCGACCCTTGGACGGCACGGCAAACTCATGGACCTCCCCGGCCTGCGAGCAGGCCTTGTAGAACGCAAAGCGCTTGTCCACTTTGTCGGCGGAGATGACGAGGATCTGTCCGTCCGGCAGCCCCGCCTTCACGGCCTCGGTCAGAGTGGCCACTCGCTCCTTGACGGCCTCGGCCCCGCCCGTACGCGTGTCGCCGAAAAAGTTCGCGTCGCGAAGCCACACGACCTTGCCCGCGCCGAAGAAGCCGACCGTTCTCACCGCTTCGAGGCACCGGTCGATCGCCGACACGGCTCCGGCCGCGTTGTCGGCCCTGCCATCGACGATCTCGAGCCCGAGAGCCTGCCGGTCGGCCGGCACGAGTTTGTCGACCGTTTCGCGTGCCGCCACGGTGACGCGGTATTCGTCGTTTCCAAAATAGAGAAACAGTGAGGTTGCCATGTGTCGAAAGCATACGCCACGGATCGCCGGCGTGGCAAGCGGTCGTTACAGGGCCCGCCCGCGATTCCCCGAGTCGATTGGCATCACTTCCTTTTCGGCGTTGCCGGGATAGGGGCGAGGGAAAGCCAGGACACCAAAGTGTCATCCGCCCCGGTGTTCCCGGTTATGCCAAGCCGCTGGAGCGCCTCCAGTGTTTCGCTTAACGAGAGTTCCATTCGCCGCGCCACGTCGCGTAACGTCAGCCGTCCCGCACGGTATTGTTCCGCCAGGAATAGACCATATCCCATGCGCAGGAGCTTCCGCATGGCCGTGGCCTCCTCGACCTGTTCGGCATGTCCGAGCTCATGCACCGCGTCCAACAGGTTGTCCGACAATCGCAAGGTCTTTGTCGTCATGATTTGATACCTCCCGATATCATCAACACGGCGGCCGCATGTTGGTCTGGACTGATATGGGGCCGCAAAGACGCCAGCGCTTCGAGCGCCCGGTCCATCGCCATGCTTCCATCGCGGCACAGCCGCACGACGATAACGGCGGGGACCGCATACGGAACCCCCAAGCCGCGCAGTTGCCTGATGAAGCGGGCGTCATCGCTGGCCACGGCATCGAATCCGCCGGCTTGATACAGACGCAACGCCGCCTCTTCGCCTTTCGCCGCGCCAACGCGCGTCTCGTTCACGGCGATACGGCCGTCGGCGATATTCTGCTTGATTCGCGCAGCGTCCGGCATTCGCGGCGCCTGCTCAGTCGTTTCACGCCGAACGATCGCCGGAATGACAACCTTCCAGGCCTCGCACACCTGTTCCTTCAGCCCCGCCTTGGTCAGCTTGATCAGGCAATCCGCGTCCATGATGACTCTCATGCATTACAATGTAGTATTCCGCTTGCGATGTGTCAAGGTCGAGATGTCTCTGCGGGTCGGCAACGGGAGGGATCAGAGCCTCAGACACCCAGGTAGTCCAGAACGTCAGCCCTTGACCGGCGCGGTTTACCGCGTACGGTCGGAGGTTATTGGCCGGTCTTCATGGTTGTCAGATCGTATTGAGGGTGTAGTCCAAATCCTGGATGACCCCGTTTCCCCTCGTGGGATTCACAAAGAGACGCAGGCGGAAGCAATTACAGCCATGGCGCATCATAATCTCAATCGCGTCAGCCGGTATTCCTCCGTACCGAAAGACAGACCCACCTGCCTCAAACTCAGGTAGCATCGAAATATCTCCGCCATTCAGGAATCTCGCGTGCAATTCTTGGTCCTCAGCCGTGAATCCTTGCGTCGTAATAATCCATAGCCCAATCACGAGAAAGAGTTATTTGACCATATGCTTCCCCTTAGTGCACCAACGACCGGCCTTTCCGGACGGTGACCCGCCAGGGTCAACGATACGGAACAGGCCGTGGTTGGCCTCTCTCGTGATCCCAGAACTGCCGGGGCGTGATGATTCTCAGCGAGCCCACACGCTTCAGTCCCAAGACTTCCTTGTCGCCGGTGATGAGTATATCCGCGCCGCTGTTGACGGCCGATGAAACGATCGCGACATCCGCAAGGTCCTTCAGCGGAACGTCGGCGAGCGGGATGGGCTCTGCCGTGATGGTATCCTGACGCAGAAGCCACACGACGTCAGCAATCACGTCCGGCGAGGCTCCGAACTTGTCGT
>JAQBFL010000352.1:0-2518 GCA_032123415.1 bacterium
CCCCTTCGCGTGGGGCGCCACGGCCGCCAAGGCGCTCGAGAACGCCGTCATTCTGGAGGAGGTTGCGGCCATGGCGCTGCACTCCGTGGCGCTGACGCCCACGCTCGGTCCGGTTCCCGCTTTTCTTCTCGACAAGCACCACGAACGCAAACACGGCGCCCGCGCCTACTACGGGCAGGGATGAGATCTGAAGTCTGAACGCGTGCCGCGGCCGGCGTGGAATTCATGACGATCGAATCTACCGCAGAGCGCGTCCCGCGCGGGGCCGACCCCTACCAGGCTTTTCGATCTCCCGGTTTCAGGCGGCTGTTTTTCGGCAGCCTGCTGATCCATGTCGGTGCCGCCGCGCAGAGCGTGGCGATCGGGTGGGACATCTACCAGCGCACCGATTCCGCGATGGCGCTGGGGTTGGTGGGGCTGGTTCAGGCACTGCCCATGTTCCTTCTCACGCTGCCCGCCGGTTACCTGGCGGATGTCTACGACCGGCGCCGGATCATGCTGTTCGGGTTGATCTGCACTACGCTGACCTCCGTGGCGCTGGCCGGATTCAGCGTGTTGCGGGGCTCGATCGCGGCCATGTACGCGCTACTCTTCTTCGACGCCGCGTTTCACCGGATTGCCGGCCCTTCCGCGGCGGCCATCGTGCCGTTGCTGGTGCCCGCATCGGCGCTCGAAAACGCCATCAAGTGGCGGAGCTCCGCGTTCCAGCTTTCCTCGGTGGTGGGGCCGGCCGTGGGCGGCCTCATCGTGGCCTTCAACGTTCCGGCGGCCTATCTGTTCAGCGCGGCCACGACCGTTGTCTTCGTCGGGTTGCTGTGGGGCATGCGCATTCCCGCGGGAACGCGCAGCGCGCCGGGGCGCATGCTGACGCAACTGCGTGAGGGGTTGAGCTTTGTCTGGGGGCAGAAGATCATTCTGGGGGCCGTCTCTCTGGACATGTTCGCCGTGCTGCTGGGCGGCGCGGTGTACCTGCTGCCGATCTTCGCCCGCGATATTCTGACCCAGCGCCCGTTCGGGATGGGGCCCGAGCAGGCCCTCGGCTGGCTGCGCGCGGCGCCCGCACTGGGCGCCGTGCTCATGGCGTTGTTGCTGACGCACCGGCCTCCCATGGAGCGCGCGGGGCGCAGTATGCTGCTGTCGGTGGCGGCGTTCGGCGCGGCGACGATCGCCTTCGGTCTCTCGCGATCGTTCTGGCTCTCGTTCGGGATGCTCTTCCTGACGGGGCTCTTCGACAATGTCAGCGTGGTGGTGCGTCACACGCTCGTGCAACTGCGTACGCCGAACGAGCTGCGCGGGCGGGTGTCGGCGGTCAACTCGATGTTCATCGGATCGTCCAACGAGCTGGGCGGCTTCGAGTCGGGCTTGGCGGCGAAATGGTTCGGCCCGGTCGTCTCCGTGGTCAGCGGCGGCATCGGCACGCTGGTGGTCACGGGGTTGTGGGCGCGGCTGTTTCCCGGCTTGTGGCGCTTCGGACGACTCTCGGACGGCCGCGACGCGGACGTGACGTGACTGGATTTCGATTTCTGCCACAGGGCCACGCCGGTCAACGAACACTCTTCCTCAGGGTTCGCGTCGAGGGCGGGGGGCGTGTCTGTAGGGCGCTTCCGGACGCCAGGGACGGGCAGCGTGTAGCGCCTGGCTCTCTATTCCAAGGATCCGAGCGCCGTCTCGATTTCCCTGACCTGCGTGCGCAGTGTTTCCAGTTCGGGCGGCGGGGGCGCGTTTTTGTCCGGTGGCGGGTTGTCGGCGGCCCACGCTTCGACTTTGGCCTTCGCCTGCTCGTATGCCTGCTTGACGGGCGCTTGGTCGTTCTTCATCTGGCGCAACTCGTCCGCGGCGGCCATCCTGGTGGCGCCGGAGGAAGATTCCCAACGGGAGTGTGCCTCGCGCGCCTTTTCGATCAGGGCTTTGTAGGCCTCGCGCGCGGCGCGATACTGGGCGGCGTGGGGATTGCCCGCCAGCGCATCGTTGCCGGAATCGCCGCCGCGCGTTAGCGACCCGATGCTGTGGAGAAGCGTGACGCGGCGGGCGCGCAGGTCGCGTTCGGCCCGCGAGGCCGCGGCGAGCGCGCCGGGGTGAATCTCCAGGCGGTCGACGGAGACGAGCAGCGAGCTGCCCATGCCTGTCGCGTTGCGGCACACGGCCATGCGCCCGTTGGGCGTGTCGCGAAATCCCGTGATGCCGAAAACCGTCCCCAGGTTGAGCGCCTTGCGCGGCTTGTTGGCGAGGTCATAGCTCGGGGTATCGGGTGTGCGCACGATGCCCCACCTTGGCCCCGCGCCCGCCGCAGAGGCGTCGGACGATGGCGCGGGGGACGTTTCCTTGGCGATTGCCGGGACCGATGGGTTCACGGCCTCATCGCTCGCCGTCGAGTCCTCGAGTTCCTCAAACGCCTCAAACGTCTCATCGGCCCCGGCGTTCATGGCGTCGGCCGTTGCGGCGGCGGTCTGGCCGGTAGCCGGGTTCAAGCTCGCGGCGGTTTGAGCGCGCCGCGGCGCATCCGTCGGTCGTGTCGGGG
>JAQBFL010000353.1:0-2768 GCA_032123415.1 bacterium
GCTGCCTCCGTGACGGTCTCCGGCTGCGGAAGCGCAGCCGCTCCCGCCCGAAGCGGCGTCGACCGGACAGAGGAAGAGTCGGTCGACGCGGACGGCGACGAGAGAGCGGTTGACGAGTGGGCAGAGATAGGAAGAGATCGGCGTGTACGAGTACGTGTACGAGTACGAAAGAGACCAGTTCTCCCCCGTTTTCCTGTCCATTTCGGCTAACGATCAGGCGCGTAAGCCCCTCGTCTTCCGTAAGCGTCGCCCGTACGCGTCCACCGATCCCTGTCTCATCCGTTTTCATCCAATTTTTTGACAGAAGCGCGCCCGCCGCCGCCGGGCGACGCGAGCGGTTCTGCAAGAGCCTCGATTTTTTGAAATGACACGTCGGCGTCAATCGCCTAGGGTATGCCTGGTCTGGAAATTAAACGGAAGGACACGGAACAGATGGCAACACGACTGGTCTTCACGGGCAAGCAGAACGTTCAGTCCGAGTCGTTCGACCCGGGCAAGCCGGGTGACGACGAGATTCTACTGCGCAACGTATGTACCCTGATGAGCACAGGGACGGAGAACATCGTCTTCAATCGACTGTTTGATCCGGGTACGCATTGGGATCAATGGGTGAAGTACCCGTTTTATCCCGGTTACTGCGCGATTGGCGAGGTCGTGGAAGCCGGCGCCAAGGTCAAGGATCTCAAGCCCGGACAACTGGTTGCTCACCGTGGCGGGCATGCCTCGGCGCAGCGGTGCAAGGCGGATGAAGCCTATCCTGTGCCGGCGGAGGTCCTCCCCGAGGATGCGGTCTGGTTTGGCCTGGCGAAGATCGCGTTTATGGGAGCCAAGGCCATCCGCTACAACCTGGGCGACAGCGTGTTGGTCGCGGGCGCCGGTCCGATTGGCCAGATGACGGTGCGCTGGGCCAACGCCGCGGGTGTTTCGTCCCTGGTGTGCGTGGACCCGATGGCGAAGCGTCTGGAACTGGCCCTTAAGGGGGGCGCCAGTCGGGTGTTCGCCAAGGGCCTTTCCGAGGCCCCGGTTCCAGACGTGGTCGATGCGTGCGGCGGCGAGCTTCCCGCCGTGGTTGTCGACGCGACGGGGAATGCGGCGGTCTTCACCGAGGCGCTGCGCTTTGCGCGCAAGTTCGGTCGGGTCTTGTTGTTGGGCGACACCGGAAGCCCGGCGCAGCAGCACCTCAGCTCCGATGTCATTTGCAAGGGGCTGACGATCATGGGCGCGCATGACCCCCACACCACGGCCGAGTGGTCCGAGAGCCGCATTGTGCAGCTCTTCTTCACCCTGGTCAGGATGGGACGGTTCAACGTGGACGGACTCAATACCCACACGTTCGATCCATCCCAACCGCTCGAAGCCTACCGCGTTGCCAACAAGGATCGCGGCAATACCATGGGTATTCTCTTCAACTGGAGGGCATCCTGATGACGAGCATCAAACAAAGCGCTCCCGACTGGTGTTTCTGGCGTGATGGTGACGAGCCGGCGGAGTACTACCGCACGCTGCGTGAGATCGGCTACGGGGCGGTCGAAATGGTGGCGGCTAAGCGTCGCGCCGCCGCCCGCGCCGCCGGGTTGGACATTCTGAACCAGTGCGCACCCGGTACGCAAAAGGGCTTGAACCGTCTGGAACTGCACCCCAGTCTGCTTCCCGAGATCGTGAAGACCATCGAGGATGCCGCGCGCGATAGAATCGGCCATGTCATCGTCTTCAGCGGCAACCGTGAGGGGCAGGACGACGAAACCGGTTGGAAGAACTGCCTGACCGGGGCCAGGGCGCTGCTGCCCCATGCGGTTCGCTGCAAGTTGACGTTGATCTTCGAGATGTTCAACGGGTTCGATCACCGGGACTATCAAGCCGACTCCAGCCGTTACGGATTCGAGCTGGCCAGGGCGGTCGGCGACGAGCATTTTAAGGTGCTTTACGACGCCTACCACATGCACCGCATGGGCGAGGACATAATCGCCGATCTCACGGGCAATCTCGACGTGGTCGCCCATATTCACCTGGCGGGACATCCGGGGCGCTGCTGCCCGGCGTTGCCGAACGAGATCGACACCGCCGGGATCGTGGCGGCTGTTCACAAGGCCGGCTACCGCGGTTACTGGGGCCAGGAGTTCATCATCCAGGGGGATCGCTTCGACGAACTGCGGCGGGCCTTCGAGCTCGCCGCCGCCGCGGCATGCTGAGGTTCCGACTTCTCCTTGAACGCCCATCGGCGCGCGGCGCGTGAGGTGGTGAGGAATGTGGCCGGAGCGGGTCGAGCGCCGCCAGGTCTTCGATCTGCCCGAGCCAAGGCTGGATGTCACCGAGCATCGGACCGAAGTCAACACGTGCCCGTGCGGCTGCGGAAGCGCAGCCGCTCCAGCCCGAAGCGGCGGCGACCGGACAGAGGAAGAGTCGGTCGACGCGGACGGCGACCCGCCAGAGGCGGGCAGGCAGCGAACGGTGAACGAGTGAGCAAGCGCGAACCAGGGGCAGTCCTTCCTCCGCAGCTTGGGCCAAAGGCGAAAGATTAGGGGGGGGAATCGCTCTTTCCTTAATCTTTCGCCTTAATCTTTCGCCCTAATCTCCCCGGACACGCTATCGAAGGGGTGGGATCGGGTGATGGCGAGGGGAGCCCGAAAAGAGAAATGTGAGGCGTGTGAGCTCAAGCTTTGTCGCGAGCTTTATCGCGAGCTTTGTCGATCCGTTCTCCTTGCCCGTTGTCGCCGACAAAGCTCCCGACAAAGCTCGCGACAAAGGCGGATGGGCAACGAAGCGAAGCG
>JAQBFL010000354.1:0-2675 GCA_032123415.1 bacterium
TTGCTCTGACCCGGGGAAGAGCAGTGATCAGTGATCAGTAATCAGTAGTCAGTGACTGGTCACTGATCACTGATCACTGATCACTGGTCACTGGTCACTGATCACTGGTCACTGATTCGCTCAGCAGCAACCACACGAAGAACGGGCCTCCCAGCAGCGCCGTCACGACGCCCACGGGTAGTTCCGCGGGAGCGAGCACCGTGCGCGCGGCCGTGTCGCAGACCGTCAGGAACGCTCCCCCGAACAGCAGGCTGGCGGGCAGCAGCACGCGGTGGTTCGGACCGATCAGCAACCGGCAGATATGCGGCGCCATCATGCCGATGAACGCGATCGGACCGCAGGCCGAGACGACGCCACCCACCATGAGCGACGTGGCGACGAACAGCGTCTGCTTGACGCCGCGCACGTTGACGCCGCGCCCCATCGCCACGTCGTCTCCCACCGTCAACAGGTTCATCTCGCGGGTCAGGCAGGCCAGGATCACGCAGCCCGGCGCCACGAAGAGCGCCGTGTTGAGCACCGCGCCGTACCCGACGGTCTCGACACTGCCCATAAGCCAGCGCAGGATCCGGAAGGACTGCGTGAAGTCGCTCATGAACTGCAGGAACATGATCAGGCTCGAGCAGAACATGCCGATCGCGATGCCCGCCAGCAGCATGGTCGCCGTCGAAAAGCCGCGGCGCGCCCGCGTGAGGCCGTAAACGAGCAGGATGGCGCCCAGGGCGCCGCCGAAGGAGAACACCGCCACTCCCGAAAACCACCCCAGCGTCAGGCCGAGGCCGAGCCGCAGGTACAGGACCGCGCCCAGCGACGCGCCGCTGGAAACGCCCAGGGTGTACGGCGTGGCCAGGGGGTTGCGGAACATGGCCTGGAACGCCATGCCGCTGGCCGCCAGCGCCGAACCCGCCACGAACGCGAGCAATACGCGCGGCATGCGCAGCCGCCAGAAGATCGCGCCAGGCCCGCCGCCGGACGGCCCTTCCATGACCGCGGCCAGCGAAAGCCGGTGCATGCCGATGAACGGCGCGCCCAGCAGCGCGCCGAGGGCCAGCGCCCCAAGCGCCGCGAGGATCAGGGTCTGTCTACGTTGCGTCGTCATGGTCTCCCGTGTCGGGAACGATCATCGGCGTCCCGGTGCGAGGATGAGATGCGAAAAGGAACGTCTTGTCATACAACGCCGCCAGCACATCGCCGGTCATCACGCCGCGCGGGCTGCCCGCGTAGACGATGCGGCCGGCCTTGAGCGCGACGATGCGCGTGCTGCTCAGCGCCGCGCGGTTGACGTCGTGCGTCACGGCCACGATCGTCGTGCCCGACGCGCGGTTGACGCGCGCCAGAATGGCGCCGATCTCCTCCTGGTGGTGGGGGTCGAGGAACGTGGTCGGCTCGTCGAGCAACAGCACCTCGGCCTCCTGCGCCAGCGCCGCGGCGATGTGCACCTTCTGAGCCTCGCCGCCGCTGAGCGAGCTATGCCGGCGGTCGGCGAAACGCGCCGTGTCCGTCATCTCCAGCGCCCGGTCCACGGCGGCGCGGTCGGTCGAGCCGATCGACGTGAACGGGCTCAGATGCGGATAGCGGCCCATCGTGACGAACTCGCGCACGGTGAAGGGCGCGTAGCGGCCGTCAGCCTGCGGAACATAGGCGACGATACGCGCCAACGCCTTCTGCGAATGCTCCGCCAGCGGACGCCCGCCGATCGACACGCTGCCCGTGCCGCCCGAGAGGATGCGGTCCATGCACTTCAGCAGCGTGGTCTTGCCTGCGCCATTGGGTCCGATGACGGAGAGGTATTCTCCGCGGCGCACGTCGAGCGTGACGCGATCCAGAATCCGCTTTCCGCCGATGGCGTAGGAGAAGTCGCGCACTTCGATGATCGGTTCGCCGTCAATCATGACCGACGCCCTCCGCCGCCGCGCGCCAGTCCGCCTCCGGATGGAGGATGCGCGCGAGTCCGTCCAACGTTTCGACAAAGCGCGGGCCGGGGACCATGACGTAACCGCCGCCGAGCACGTGAACGGCGCCGTCGCGCACGGCCTTGAGTTCTCCGAAGGAGCGCCAGCGCCGCAGGACGCCGGCCGTCACGTCGTCCGCCTGGTCCCGGCTCGCGGTCAGGCAGACGATGACGTCGGGGTTCATGCCGAGCACGCCCTCGACCGAGACGGAGGGGAAGATGAGCGAGCCCTCGTAGGCGTTGCGGCCGCCCGCGAGCTCGAGCAGGCTGTCGTAGAATCCGCCGCGGCCGACGATGTAGATCTGCCCCGCGCTCTCCTCGCCGATCGCATCGCCCAGGGCCATCAGCACGCGTGGGCGCGGGCGGTCACGGACGGTGGATCGGACCGCGTCCATGCGCGCGCGCAGGGTGTCGGCAAGCTCCGCGGCGCGCGCGGGGACGCCACAGGCGCGGCCGATCACGACGACGGAATCGAGAATGCCTTCGAGCGTCTTGTGACGCACCGTGAGCACGGGCCAACCCATGGCGGCGCAGCGGGCTGCGATGTCCCGGTGGGCGTCGAGCAGTGCGACGAGGTCGGGTTTCAGCGCGGCCAGAGCCTCGAAGTTGACGTCCTCGAACCCGCCGACCTTGTCGCGCTCCACCGCCTCAGGCGGATAGGTGCAGTAGCGGGTGACCCCCACGACCCGCTCGCCCAGCCCGAGCGCGAACAGGGTTTCGGTGA
>JAQBFL010000355.1:0-3207 GCA_032123415.1 bacterium
CTGCCGAATAGCAGGCTGTCCGCATACGATCCGCTCCCGTGCGTGAAGTGAAACCTCGATATGTCCGCGCAGTACCTCATTCCCCTAGGCGAGTCGAAGATTTCTGGCAGCAGGCACGTCCCGGCCTTGGAGCCGCTGTCCAGCGCCGCGTTGAATCGCTTGTACCAGACTTTCCTGAAGCAGCCCCGGTGTTCGAACTCCGTCGCCTTGTCGAACATCGACGAGCCTATGAGCACGGCGTCCTCCATCGGCGCCGCGCCTTGCATGATGTAGCTCGGGTAGGCGGCGTCGAGCTTGTACCAGCGGGCCATGATCGTCCGGTAGCCCAGCGAGGACAGGAACTCGTGGTGTCTCGCGTGGAACGAGACCACGCCGAGGGACTTCTCCGGCAGGCTGTGCTCGGGCACTTCCGCCAGCAGGTCGTGCTCCAGGTCTATGTAGCCCAGGCGGGGTGTCACCATCTGTTGGAATCGCCGCACAGGTCTCGACGAGCTGTGTATGCACATGATTATCGCGTCGTACGACTCCCGCTGGCACTGCTCCGCGAACGCCTTCGATCTGATCTGTATCCTCCTGCTTCGTTCCTCCCGCGCGCGCGTCGCGTGTATCCGCAAATCGACTTGGCACCCCTTGTCCCGCAGGAACTTTATGATGTGCGAGTGGATCGTCTCCGACATCGTGTGGATGATGTAGAGTAGCTTCATGCGCCGCCCCCTATTTCCTTGCCAAGAACAGGGCCCTTTTGCCGCTGTTCGGCCCGGCGGGCAGTTGATCGACGAAGGCGAACCCGCCCTCCTCCAACAGCAGCCGTCGCACATCCGCAGGTTCGGAGATTGCGTTCGTCTCGAAGTACAGTATATCCTTCGTCACTTCGCCGAGCAGCCTGTAGAATCTGGGCCTGTCCTTGATGTGCCTCTCCACTGCGAAGGAGAAGACGATGTCGAACTGCTTTTCGCCTACAATTTGTCTCGCTGTCAGGGCATCCAAGTCGCCGGCCATGAACTTCATGTTGTCCAATGCGTTGTATGTCGCGATCCGCCTTGCGACCCGCATCTTGTCGGCGCCGTGCTCCACGCCGAGGCAGCGCCCCGGCTTGTGCTTCTGCACAGCGAAGAGCATGCCGCCAGTGTTGCAGCCGAGATCCAGAATGCTTCGCCCGCGAAGGTCGCCCCCCCTGGCCCAGGTCGTGTGGAACGCCTCCAGTCTTTCGGAAGAGTTTCTGGCGCCTGTCACTTTTGTGTGCGGAAGGTCGATTGATGTGTAGACGGTCGGCTGGCCGTGCCTTCTCGCCAAATGCTTCCCTTGCGGCTTCAGCGCTGTGTGCCAGTACCTTGAAGCGTGCTCCAGCTCCGTTTCAATGTCGCCCTCCAGTTCCGCAAGCAGTTCGCCCGTCGGCGCGCCGAAGATGTGCCCTCCGTGGCCTATCGTGTGCCTGCGTCGCCAGTTCCGTTTTGTGCCCAACATGGTGCTGGCGTCCCGCTCGTGCGCTATGTCGAACGAGCTCGGGAATGGCGGGCGAGGACGGTTGGCGGGGTATGTCAGCATGGTCTCGAAGTCCGTGAGGATTATTTGGCCGTCCTCCCAGTACAGATTGTTCGGGTGGATGTCACAGTGCGCGTAGCCGGCCGCGTAGATGTCGAACATGGCCCTTACGAGTTGCCTGGCCATTATTCTTTTGGTGGCGTCGCTCGCGTCCGGTAGGAAATCTCCGTCCTCGGTCCATTTGACGCCGCCGAGTCTGTGCTCGTAGAATGGTATGGTGAGCGAGTGCGGAGCGCCCTCCAGCGTAACGAGCGGCGATATCCACGGGCATTTGGCGAAGATACGGCGAGCAACGCGCTCCCGCTTCAGGCGGACCACCATCCCCTTGTTGGACGCCGATCTGCCGCCCGGGGCTGAGCTTGAGACAATCTGGTGGTACTTCTTTCGGACGCAGACCCGTCCGTTCACCTCGACAAGGTCGAACGCGGCCCGTGTTCCCTGCCGCCAATTCGCCTTGAGCACTTTGGATTTGGACATCATCTTACCTCCCGTTCGGACATTAGGCGCTACCCCAATGGCCACCGTTCAAAACAATCCAAACGGGTGCGGTGCCGGCTTTGCCTTCTCCTTCTAATGTTTGTGGCCCGGGCGCGGTTGCGTGGGCAGGCTATACGGACACATGGTGGTGAAGAACGAGGCGGACATCGTCGCCGAGTCCGTGACGCACAACATGCGTCACCTCGACGCGATCGCCGTCACCGACAACGGTTCGACCGACGGGACTTGGGACATACTGCAAGACATCGCGTCCGCCGACGCCCGCGTGCGCCTTTTCAGGGATCCGTCGCCGTTCAGCACCCGGGTTGCCCACAAGAGTGGCATGCGGGTGCGGGAAATCGGCTTCAACCGCCGCCGGGGCGACTGGGCCATTCAGTGCGACTGTGATGAGCTGCACGAGAGCGATGTCCGGGCCGTGTGCAGGGCGTCCGACGACTGCGACCTGATATTCGGGCGCAAGTGGCAGTTTGCCCTGTTCCCCGACACCCCGCCCGACGGTCCGGCGAGGGAGAGGATCAGGTGGTACCACCCCGAGCCGCAGTGCGAGCACCGGGCGTACCGCAACCCGCGGTGGTTCTATGTGCGAGCCGTGGCGAAGAGACACAATCTGCGGACGTCCGCTCTGCGCCTCGACATAGCGCATTACCAGTGCCGGAGTCCGGAGCAGGTCGCGTCGAGGCTGCGCACGCGGCGCGAGGCCGCGAGGTCGTACGACCTGCACTGGTGGCGGCTGAGGGCGTTCGGGGTGGCGCCCACCTCGGATGGGCTGAGGTTCCGCGACAGACTGGACGGCTGGAACCCCGTTCAGGCCGTGTAGCCGTAGTGGGCCATCAGCGAGGCCACATGCGCGGGAAAGGTGAACCCCGTCAGCTCCGGTTTCTTGCCGCGACCGGCGTTGTACTTCGTGTCGACGGCTCCGGCCCTGTCGAGCAGCTCCTTTGTCGGCGCCGTCCCCGCGATCTCGCGGTAGAGGTTTCGCAGCGGCGCGTCCTCGACTCGATAGCGGATGTACTTGAGGTCCGGGTTCGACGTCGCCTGCAACTCGATCCAGCGGTGCCACGCCGCCCAGAAGTGCGCCGCTCTCCCCACCGCGTCTGCGCCGTCCGGCATCCGACCGGGCATCCACCGCTGCATGAACGCCTTGTACTGGTTCGGCGATGGTTCCCA
>JAQBFL010000356.1:0-14129 GCA_032123415.1 bacterium
TCCCGCGGACGACACGGAGGTCGTCCCTCCAGAGGACAGAACGAGCGTGTTCTCGGATTTCTGGAGGGTCGGGCTCCGTCCCGACCGGATGATTGGGAGGTTTTGCAAGAGCCTCTGCTCATAAGTTGATTCCAGCAAGCCCGGCCCCAGTTCACGATGACCCTCGATCGCGCACCCTATTACCCGATTTGATAAAGTATCGAACTCCATTATTGTTTCCTTCGTGATCTTCGTGTGCTTCGTGGTGATTCGTGGTCATCGCCTCGCCGTCGGCGTCGGACGGTTTCATCACGAAGTGTTTCGGGTAACGACGTTTGCGATAGGCCTCAGCGATATTCGCGCATACGGAACGTGACGACCGTCGAACCTGATCGGTCAATGAATACTTCTCCAAGTTCCTTGCGCTGCACACCCGGCTTCGTTTTGATCAACTCACAAATACGCTGGTTTAACGGGACATTTAACGTAACCGTTCACGGCCAAATCAGACCCTGTGAGATTTCAATATCCAACAGCCAACACTCAACTCCAATGTCCAAGGGAAGAGAGCGAGGAAGTCGAATAGAGGCTGTTGGATATTCGATTCTCAGAACCGATTTGTGGGTAAAGGGTAGGGCTAGGGAGATTCGATTAGTTGTGTGATCAGGCTGTCAGCATGAGCGAACGCAACCATAGGAAGCTGTCGATCGGGTGGTTGTTCCTGGCTGTGGTCTGTATCGCGCTCACGATCCGGATTGCCGCCGTCCTTGACCGTCCGCGCGAGATATCCCTCGAACTTGCGGCGGGCGAGTTCGATGAGAGCGGCGCCGCGGTCGGGTTGGACACGGCCCGTATCGAGCGCGACATACGGGCGCTCGCGTCCCACGGGTCGCGAATGAGCGGCTACGCGGGCGCGGATCGGGCCTTCGAATACATCCGGAGCGAACTCGGCGCGGCCGGCGTGACGAATGTAACGGTGTGGGAATTTCCCGTCGTTGTGCCCGTCGACGAGTCCTCTGTTCTAACGGTTGAGAACGGCGGCCTCGCGGTGCGGGTGCCCTTGCACCCCCTTTGGCCCAACTTGGCGCGGACCGGCATGACCGCGCCGGAAGGGTTGCGCGGCGTGTTGGTCGACGCGGGCGCGGGCAGCGAACCCGAGCTGCGCGGAAAGGTTCTTTCCGGCGCCATTGTGGTGATGGATTGGAATTGCGACCTCGAATGGTTGAGCGTCCCCGAATTCGGCGGCATTGCGGTTGTGTTCCGCGGCGACCGCCCTTCGGATGGCCGTCTTGCCCGGCGCAAGTTCCTGACGATGCCGACCGATATTCCGCGTTACTACGTTGCCTCAGGCGACGTGCCTTCACTGGAAGCGGCGCTGGGCGCGGGAGCGCCCGCAACCATCGTTTGCGACAGCGAGTGGAAGACCGCCATCGCCCGCAACCTTCTCGCGGAAGTACACGGCCGGGCGGGGGACAAGAACGATCCCGATCAGTCGCCGATCGTCTTCCATGCCTACTATGACAGCGTGAGCGTTGTGCCTGGCCTTGCGCCTGGCGCGGAGCAGAGCTGCGGGGCGGCCGTGCTGCTGGAGTTGAGCCGCTACTTCGCGCGGTACCCCGCGCCACGGCCGGTCCATGTCCTCTTTACGGGTGGGCACGGCCAGGCATTGGCCGGCATGACCCACTACATCCGGCAAGTGCGGCAACCCGGAGCGCGCCAGCCCGGGCTCATGGTCGGGTTGGATCTGTCTTCGCAGTCGGATGCGTTCGGGGTCTTCTGTCTGGGGCACTTTCGCGGACAACCAGAGAGCGAGATCCGCCACAAGTTCAGCATATTGGGCGCCAAGTTGGGCGAGTTTGCCCGCGCATATGCCGGCGAGAACGACATCGATTCGACATCCGCATCCGCGCACTCGTTCGTGGATGGCATCAATCTGGCGGGCGGGCGCGGTTGGTGGAGTTTCTTCCCCTACCGTACGGCGTTCGAGAGCGAGGTGCCGACGCTCGCCGGCATTCCGGGAATCACCCTGGCAACCGTCAACGACGACCGCCGCCTCGTGGACACACCGGACGACACCGTCGATCGGATGGGGTTCGAGATGCTCAGCCGCCAGATTGCCGCCAGACCGGGCCGTCATGTCGGCATTCTGGGAATCGCGCTGGCTCTGACGCAATGGAAGGGGCCGTTCGTAAGTTCGCCTCTGGCCGACAACCTGGGCGCGATTCACGGGCGCGCCGTCTGGCTTGACCAGCGCCGCAACTACACCCCGAACGAACCGCTGATCGGGGCCACCGTCTTCTTGAAGAAGGGCCAGGGCGACAGGAACCTGCTCGGGACACGGGGCGTCTTGTCGGTCATGACCGACGAAGACGGCTGCTATACGATCGACGGTTTGCTCCGGGGGACCACCTCCTGCGCCATGGAAGTATACGGCGTCGCCAGTCCAGAATTTCTTCGTCTCAACGCGGACGCCGTTCGCCAGTACGGGCAGGTTGTGCGGCGGGAAAAGCCGACCGATGCGGCGGCCGACGCGCCGAGCGGCATGCCCGTCGACGGCAGCGTGATCTATGCCGTGGACATGGCCCGGGGCGCCGATTACGCCTGGTCGATCAAGCCGGCGCGGGCTGAGCAGCATGTGACGATTGTCTGCTTTCCCTGTCGAACCTTCTCCTTGATGGGCCTGACGGACCCGCGCGGCTACATCCCTTTGACGGACGTGAAGGTCTTGAACGCGGCGACGACGAGCCCGCCGTTTCAGTTCGGGCGAAGCCTTACGGACGCGACGTGGGGAGATCAGTCGGAGAATCTGGCCACGGTGTGGACTGATCCGTCGCTGCGGATTCTTATGACGCTCGGCGTTGGCTTTCAGGGCAAGCGGCTGGTGCTGATCAATAATTCTCTCGCGGCGCCCGAGGGCGAAGGCTTCGTGCCGGAAGAACTCAAGACGCTTCCGTCCATGGTCCTGCAGGGCGCGCGTGACATGTGGAACCTGAACGAGACGCGAATCCGCAAGCTGGAACGCAACGGCGTCAACACCCCGCGCATCCAGGCGCTGCACGGGGAGTCTGAGTCGCTGATCGAGGCGGCGGGCAAGGCGCTCGAGGCGCGGGACTATCGGGCCTACCGGGTGGCTGCCGAGAAGGGCTGGGCGCTGGAAAGCAAGGCGTACGGCGAGACCCTTGACATGATCAATAACATGATCCATGGCGTCCTGTTCTATCTGGCGCTGCTGCTGCCTCTGTCGTACTGCATCGAGCGACTACTGGTGGCGTCCGAAAGCATCAAGAAGCGACTTTCCTGGATTGGCGGCATTTTTGCCGCCAGTTTTCTGTTGCTCGCCGCGGTGCATCCGGCTTTCCGCTTCACGATGACGCCTCTCCTGGTGTTGCTGGCGTTCATCATCGTCGTGCTCGTCATGCTTGTCAGCATTCTGATGGTCGGCAAGATGGACGCCGTGCTTCAGGAACGGCGCGTCGCCGCGACGGGTCGCCATGAAGACCGGCAGCGGCGCGGCGGCGTGGCCGTGCGCGCGCTCGATCTGGGGATATCGAATATCCGGCGCCGGCCGCAACGCGGGTTCCTGACCGGCCTTTCCGTCGTCATGGTCACCTTCATTTTGCTGTCGTTTACCTCGTTGGTGCCCGTCACGAGCATATCGCGCCTTACGCATCCGCGCGGCACGGCCGTGTACCGTGGTCTGCTGGCCCGTGACCGGACATGGCTGCCGTTGCCCGACGCGTTGCAGGAGTCGCTACGGCGGAACTTCGCGGACCGTGACGCGGAAGGAGCGAGCCGAACGGAGCTCCGGGACGCCGCGATCGTGGCGCGGGGGTGGTTCTTCTCCGACGCAACCGGGTGGCTCAGCCAAATCGATCTTGTCGCGGGGGAAGCGGCGCGGAACGGCCGCGCCGCGAGTTTTGTGGTGTCGGCGCTGCTTTGCCTGGAGCATGACGAGCCGCGCGTGACGGGGGTGGACAAGAGCCTGATCGCGGGGCGATGGTTTGAGTCGGAAGACGAGCGCGGAGTGATCCTTTCGTCTTACGTGGCGCAGCGGCTTGGCTATGGCACGAACGATATCGGCTCCGTGGTGCGGGTTTTCGGCGAAAGACTCGCGCTGACGGGAATCGTTGATTCCGAACGCTTTGACGCCACCCTCGACATGGACGGCGAACCGCTCACGCCCGTGAATTTCGTGCTTCAGCAGGAAACGACGGCGCAGGCCGCCGGGAGCGCCGAGGGCCGGAAGCAACCCGACACGCTGCAAGAATACGTGCATTACTCCGTCAACCAAGTGGCGATTGTGCCCTATCGGTACGGTAGGCGGCTGGGCGCTCCGGTCCGAAGCGTGGCCGTGCGGATGGCGTCAGGCGCCGACGTGGCGGCGGAAGCCGAAGGGTACGCCAAGCGCTCCAACCTGACCGTGCTGGGGGCCGACGAGAACGGCGTCACGCTGTACGCCGCCTTGAACACCAGTCAGCTCAGTGCCGCCTGGCAGGTGGCGATCCCGATGTTCCTTGGGTTTGTCATGATCCTTGGCACGATGCTGGGGTCGGTCTACGAACGCCAGGGAGAGATCTTCGTCTATAACTCCGTGGGTCTTTCGCCCACCAACGTATCCTCGCTGTTCCTCGCCGAGTCCGCCGTCTACGCCATTGTCGGCGCGGGAGTGGGATACCTTCTTGGACAGGTGTCTTCCAAGATATTGCAGGCCACGGGGTTGCTGTCGGGGTTGACGTTGAACTACACGGCCGGCGGCACGATCTTCGTGACCGTGCTGGCCATGGCGATGGTTTTCGCCTCCGCGATATACCCCGCCAGGAAAGCCTTCCGCGCGGCGGTGGCGGACGTCGGGCGCGACAGGGATGCGGATGTCGGCGTGGCCGATAGGTCGGGCGACACCATTGCCTTCTATCTGCCGTTCGTTTCGACGCCGGGGCACGTCAAGGCCATGCAGGCCTATCTGGCCGAGTTTCTGGAAAGCATCCAAGGGGTGACCGTGGGGCTGCTGGCCGTGGACAATCTGCAGGCGGTTGTCGAAAAGGACGAGCACGGAACGATCCCCGTTCTGCGTTTCCGGGCCTGGATGGCGCCGTTCGACTTGGGCGTGAGTCACGATGTCGCGATGCGGATCGTGTTTCGCGCCGACCGGGGCGTTCGTCAGTACCATCTCAGTGCGCATCGTTTCAGCGGCGACCGCCAGAACTGGGTGCGGCTGACGCCACGCTTTGTTCTCGCCATGCGCAAGCAACTCCTGATGTGGCGCGTCTTGAGCGAGAGCGAATACCGCAAGTATGAGGAACGGGGCAGGGAGCTTTTCGGCTCCGGTGATGGCGGCGAGGGAGGCTGACGCAGGATGTCGACGAAGAAGGAACCCGATCTGACCAAGCTGGATCCCGGCGAGCTGGACGAGCTCGGACACGGGCCGTATGTTGACGGGTTCAACATGCGCACGGTGCTCGGCGCCCTGTTCGTGGCCCTGGTGATGATGCCCGGGGCGATTTACATGGGCCTGGTGGCCGGCCAATCCCTGGGCGCCGCCGCCGACTGGGTCACGATCATCCTCTTTGCCGAGCTGGCCCGGCGCAGTTTTACGCAACTCAAGCGGCAGGAGATTTATATCCTGTTCTACGTGGCCTCGGGGATTGCCGCCGTGACGCTGGGCCATCTGGCGCTTTCGGGCGGTCCTTTTGCGGCCACCATCTGGAATCAGTATCTCAAGCAGGCGCCGGAGACAAGTACGATCTCCGCCGCAATTCCGGACTGGGTGGTGCCGGCCCTGGATTCGCCGGGCTTGCAGAATCGCAATCTCGCGCACGCGGACTGGTGGTGGAGTCGCTCCAAGGGGCTGCTTTCGCCGATCTTCCTGCTGTGTTCCGGCTATGTGCTGGGCCGCATGGCGTTCTTCGGTCTCGGATACCTGCTTTTCCGTCTTACCTCGGATCACGAGCGTCTTCCGTTCCCTCTCGCGCGCGTGGGCGCGGAGGGGGCCACCGCGCTGGCCGAGTCGACGGAGCGCCTGAACGAAGACGGCACGCCGAAAGAGTCCTGGCGGCGCAAGGTGTTCAGTGTGGGCGCCTGCCTGGGCATCTTGTACGGTTGCCTCTACGTGTTGTTGCCGGTCGTGAGCGGGTTGTTCCTCAGCAAGCCGATCGTCATCTTTCCCATTCCGTTCGTGGATTTCACCGCCCGTGTCGAGGGGTTCCTGCCGGGCAGCCTGATCTCCATCAGTTTCGACGCCGCCGCGTTTCTGATCGGCATGATCCTGCCGTTTCGCATGGTGCTCGGGACGTTCTTCGCGGTCTGTCTGACGAACTTTGTTCTCGGTCCGCTGCTTGTGCACTTGGGCGCCTTCAAACACTGGCGGCCTGGCGGCAGCTTGCTGGTCAACCAGATGGTGTTGAGTTTCGACTTCTGGATGAGCGTGTCCATCGGCATGGCCATATCAGTTCTGCTGGTTGGATTCTGGACCATCGGCAAGACTTTCGTCCGGCACGCGCGCCGAAAGGCTGCCGACGAACCCGCCGTCATGCCCGAGCCAGAGCCGATGGCCGGCGATCCCCCGTACAGGCGGCCCAGCCGGGAGCGCGGCGACTACCCCGTCTGGATGGCCGCCTCGTTGTTCCTCGGCGGCACACTGCTGATGTGCCTGATTTGCAAGGCCCTGGTCCCCGACTTCCCGTTCTGGATCATCGTGCTGTTCGGATTCGTCTGGACGCCCATCCATTCCTATATCTCGGCGCGCATGATCGGACTGACGGGGGCCGGTCTGGCCACGCCTTTCCTCAAGGAGACCGCCTTCATAACCAGCGGCTACAAGCATGTCGATATATGGTTTGCGCCGATCCCGCTGGGCGACTATGGCGGTGTGGCTCAGCAGTTCCGGGCGCTTGAACTCACGCGGACGAAATTCACCTCGGTGATCAAGGCGGAGCTGCTCATGTTGCCCATCATCTTCGTCAGCAGCTTCCTGTTCTGGTGGTTCTTCTGGCGCCTGAACCAGATTCCGTCGAGTTCGTTTCCGTTTGCGGCCCGTGTATGGCCGGTCGCCGCCCGGCAGGCCTACCTCATTTTCACGGCGAACAGCACGGAGTCCCCGCTTCTACTCCAGGCGATCAACCCTCAGATCATCGGCGGATCGGCGGGGATCGGGCTGCTCCTATATATGGGGTTGATTGCCATCGGCCAGCCGGTGCAGTTTTTCTACGGCTTGCTCGGCGGACTGGGGGCGCCGACGCATGCCGGGATCAATGTGATGCTGGGCGCCTTGGCCGGGCGTTATTACTTCACGCGCAAATTCGGTCCCGTCCGCTGGTGTCGGTACGTCCCAGTTGTGGTTGCCGGTTTTTCGTGCGGGATGGGGCTGGCCGGCATGACCGGCGTTGCCATATCCCTGATTGTAAACTGTGCCCAGGAGTTGCCGTTTTGAGATCGCCCGCAAAGAAGCGCATTTTCGATGACGGTTCGGGAGCTTCCCGGCGCGTGGTCATGCCTTGGGGCCAGACCGTTCGAATGTGCCTGGCGAATGTCAAGCAACGGCTTGGGCGCTCGGTTCTGACCTTCATCTGTATCGCCGTGGTCGTGGCGTTCTTCTCGTCCTCGATGGTCTATCAGGACTTCCTCGTCCGCCTGATGGCCAGCCCGGACGTGCATGTGCAGGCGGTGTTGGAGCGCGCGGGCGTGTTCGTGCATGACGTCGATTCGCTGGCGCGTCAGCGGGATCAGCGCATCTGGTTGATGACGCTCTCGGCGGTCCTGTGCCTGGTCGGCATCACCAACACGATCCTGATGAGCGTGACCGAACGCTTTCGAGAGATCGGCACGCTCAAGTGTCTCGGTGCGCTGGATGTTTTCGTGGTGCGGCTTTTTCTGATCGAAAACGCGTTGATCGGCGGGCTGGCCAGTCTGCTGGGAGCGGCGGTCGGGTGCCTTCTGGCGGTCCTCCAACTGGGCGCCGTGTTCGAGTTCTCGCTCCTGAGTTGGTGGTTTTGCGCCGAAGGGATGTTCCCTGGCGCGGCCAAGTCGGTGGCGGTGGGAACCTTCTTGACGCTGCTGGCGTCCATCTATCCCACGTACGTGGCTGCGCGCATGAGGCCTGTCGATGCCATGAGATCGGAAGTGTAGCGATGAATGCAAAACGGGAAATCGTGAGAACGCAGGAAGTGCGGAAAACGTACGTCATGGGCGACGAAACCGTCCATGCGCTGCAGGGGATCAGCCTGTCCATCGATGCGGGCGAGTACATCAGCATCATGGGCCCGTCTGGTTCTGGCAAGAGCACTTTCTTCAACATGATCGGGGGGCTGGACAAGCCGACATCGGGAGAGGTGTATATCGACGAAGTCGATATCGCCCAACTCGGCACGTACGAACTGGCATGGCTGCGCTGCCGGAAGATCGGCTATATCTTTCAAACGTTCAACCTCATTCCCGTGATGACGGCGCTCGAGAACGTGACGTTGCCGATGGTCTTCGCCGGGCTGGATGCGGACGAGGCGCGCGAGAAGGGCATGTCGCTTCTCGATCTGGTCGGGTTGGGGGGGCGTCTGCTGCACAAACCCGCCCAGATGTCAGGCGGTCAACAGCAGCGCGTGGCCATCGCCCGCGCCCTGGCCAACGACCCGGCCATCATCCTGGCGGACGAACCCACGGGCAATCTGGACCTCAAGACCGGCCGTGCGGTCATCGATCTGCTCACGCGCCTCAAGGCGGAACGCGGGGTAACGATCATCACCGCCACGCACGACATGAAGATGCTCGCGGCCAGCGACCGCGTCATCTGGATCACCGACGGCCAGGTTTCCCGAATCCAGTCGCGCGGCGAACTCACCATCCAGGTCGGCTCCATCGACGGGAAGGAAGAAGCGTGAGCCGCGGCGCTTGACACCTCCGGCCCGCCTTTGGCGCCATAGGTCAACTCAGGCGATCCGCCGCATCCGGCGAACTGATAGCATCAATGCTCTGGTCCATGCGAATTCTGCAGAACGTCTCACCCGAATCCTTATCCGCCCCCCATCTCCCACGCGAGGCGGATCGCGCCATGGAACGGGAACGGTGCGGGGCGCCGTCGCCTGGCGCCCCCCATCACCGGTAGACGGCGGCTTCCAGGGCCTGACGCATCGCGCCGAGGTCCGCGGTGCTCCCCGTCCAGATCGTGAACGCCCGCGCGCCCTGGTGCAGCAGCATCCCGAGACCGTTCGCAGCCTGCGCCCCCGCCGTGCGCGCGGCCTTCATGAAGGGCGTCTCGGGGTACATGTAGACCAGATCGAAGGCCATCGTGCCGGATCGGAAAGCGGCCGGCCCCAGCAACGGCGCGTCGGTCGGCTTCATGCCCACGGGGGTGCACTGCACCACAAGATCCGCCGCCCGCGCACCGTACTCCCACGAGGCCGGAACCGGCGGCACCACCCGCACGGGCAGCCCCGGCGCCACGGCGCGCACTTCGTCGGCCACCCGCCCCGCCCGCGGTTCGTCAAGATCGGTCAGAACCAGCTCCTCGATCCCCGCGCCCGCGCAGGTCAGCGCCACGGCCCGACCCGCGCCCCCGCACCCCAGCACGAACACCTTCGCGCCATGCGGACCGCGCCCGAACGCCTCCTCCAACGCCATCAGAAAACCAGCCCCGTCCGTGTTGTGTCCGATCAACCGCCCATCCCGGATCTGCACGGTGTTGACCGCCCGGAAGCGCCGCGCCGATGCGTCCAGATCCTCGAGCCCGGCAAACGCCGTCTCCTTCAGCGGAACGGTCAGGTTAATGCCCCGGAATCCCATCTCGGCCATCGCCGGCAGCACACTCAACAAGCGGTCCGGCGCCACGTCGAAGGCGAGATAGACCGCGTCCAGGCCCAACGCCGCAAAGGAGGCATTGTGCATCGCGGGCGACAGCGTGTGCCCGATCGGGTGCCCCAGCACCGCATAGGGTTCCGTGTGTCCAGTCAACTTCATGATCTCGGCACTCCCCTATGACTCGTTCGCGGATTTGCCGCCGCCCGGCCCGCCCCGCTTGACGTCCGCCGCGCCGACGACCGCGGCGTCTGCCGCATGCACGGAAAGATGGCGGTTGATGCAGGACAGGTACGCCTTAGCCGCCGCTTCGACGATGTCCGTGCTCGCGGCCTTGGCGCTGATCACTTCCGCATTGAAACCCACCCGCAAACTCACCTCGCCCATCGCGTCCTGGCCCACGGTGACGGCCTGCAGCGAGAAGTCGATCAACCGGCCCTGTACGCCCGCGATGCGGTCGATCGTCTTCAGCGCCGCGTCCACCGGCCCGTCGCCGCAGGCCGCGTCCTGAATAACCTCCGCGCCTTTGCGCAGACGCACCGTCGCGGTCGGCACCGTGCTCGTGCCGGTCGTCACATGCAGGTAGTCGAGCATGAAGACGCGGGACACCTCGGCCATCTCCTCGCGGGCCACCATCAGCAGGTCGTCGTCGTAGATCGCCTTCTTCTTGTCCGCCAGCTCGATGAACCGCTGGTAGGCCCGCTCCATCTCATCCTCGCGCAGCGCGATGCCCATGCGCTGCAGCTCATGCCGGAACGCATGGCGCCCCGAATGTTTGCCCAGCACCAGGTGCGACGATTCGAGCCCCACATCCGCGGGGGACATGATCTCGTAGGTCGTGCGTTCCTTCAGAATGCCGTCCTGGTGGATTCCGGCCTCATGCGCAAAGGCGTTCGCGCCAACGATCGCCTTGTTGCGCTGCACGGCCATGCCGGTCAGCCGGCTGACCAGACGGCTGATGGGCGCCAGCCGGTTGGTCTGCACCCCCGTCGTCAGTCCGCCAAAATGGTCGGCGCGGATCTTCAGCACCATGATGATTTCTTCCAGCGCCGCATTGCCCGCCCGCTCGCCCAGACCGTTGATCGTGCACTCGATCTGGCGGGCGCCGCTTTGCACCGCCGCCAGGGAGTTGGCGACTCCCAGCCCCAGGTCGTTGTGACAATGCACGCTGACCACGGCCTGTCCGATGTTCGGCACCTTCTCGAACAACACACCGATCAGGCGCCCGAACTCGCCGGGCACGGCGTAACCCACCGTGTCGGGAATGTTCACCGTCGTGGCGCCCGCGTCGATGACCGCTTCCACGACCTGCGCCAGAAACTCCGGCTCCGTGCGGGACGCATCCTCGGGGCTGAACTCCACGTCGTCGCGGAACGTTCGCGCATACTTGACCGAGGCGACGGCCTGCTTGAGAATCTCGCCCTCCGCCTTGCGCAGCTTATACTTGCGATGGATCGCCGACGTGGCCAGAAAGACGTGGATGCGCCCCTTCGCCGCCGGCGCGACGGCCGCTGCACAGCGTTCGATGTCCGCGTCGATGCAGCGCGCCAGTCCGCAGATAACGGGTCCTTTCACCCGCTCCGCGATCTCGCGCACGGCCTCAAAATCGTCCGGCGAGGCGATCGGGAAACCCGCCTCGATCACGTCGACTCCCAGCAGGGCCAGTTGATGGCCTATCTCCACCTTCTCGCGGTGGTCCAGGCTGGCGCCGGGCGACTGCTCGCCGTCCCGCAGCGTCGTATCGAATATGATCACTCTCCTAGGGTCGCTGGTCTTCATGATGCTCCAGGCTCCAACAAAAAAACCCACCGCTGTGCTCGCGGTGGGCGTCCATTCGGCTCGGAAGGTCCAACTAAATGCGGTTCGGCCTTCTCGCGGTCGCGCGCACCGGCATCGGGGCAAGCCAACATAGGCTCGCCCCGAAGGCAAGCAACAAGGCCACCGCCGACATCGAACCGAAGTGTTCCATGACCATCATCGGATCACTATACAGGCCCGACCCGTCCGGCGTCAAACGCAAAACAACGCGGCAGGGAGGCGGCAGGGAGGCTCCTGCAAAAACCCTTGCGGTCGCGGGGGCCCGCGACCCGCCATCGACGCATCCAACGGTTTGCGACGGCGCGTGCGGTCCTCATGGCGTTGCGGCCTGATCCTGTTCAGGCGGCGGCCTCATGCTTTCGGCTGCAAACAGCAACGCATGCTGAGGACTGAGCACCCCGACCGTGAACATCATGGGGACTTCGCTGCCGTAGGACTGGAAATGGCGGGCGGCTTCCACGCCGATGCCGATGGTGTCCGGGGTAACGACCACGGTCGCCGCGCCCTGCGCCGTCGGCGCGATAGCGATCGAGCGCGGATGGTAGGTCCGCACCACGCCCTCAGACCTCACGACGCGCCCGGTGAATCCGGCGCGGTTGGCGATCCAATCCTCCATGCGCGCGGGCACAAACTCTCCCCCGGCCGCCGCGGACCTCAGAGCCTGCACCGCGGCAACGTAGGAACTCATGTCGCTCCACGTCGCGGCCCCCGGCATTTCTTCTTTGCCGTGTGCCGTCCGCGCGAGGCGCGGCGCCTCCGGCGCCAGGCGGACCAGCATCTCCATCAACGAACGTTTCGCGGCCGCCGGGTCAGAGATTCGACCGCGGCCGGCACACACGACGCAGGGCGCCTGCCTGCGACCGTCCCCCCCGCAGGCGCGGCAGACGCCCTTGCCGCTGCACTGCATGCAGGCAGCGCGACGTCTGGCGCCGTTCAACCCCGGGAACTCGCGCCACCCGTCGCCCCCGCAGGATACGCACTTGCCCGAGGCGCCGCAGGATGCGCAGTCAGACTCCGTGCACCCGCTCCCCTCACAGGCGGAACAAACCGCGGTCAGGTTCGTCGACGTCAGCAGGGCGGTGTTGGGATCATCGGGGTAACGGACGATGAGGAAGTTCCTCATGTCGGCGACACGCTCCTCGCGTCCAAGCGCCAGATGGCCCAGCACGTGTACGGTCATCGCGTCCAGACGTTGTTCGCCATCGGGAAGCACTGCCGCGCGGATTCTCAGCAAGTCGAGCAGTGTTTCGTCTTCGGGCTGGACACACAAACGTTCGTAAAGAATCCGCATCGGGTCCGGCGCCTCGGACTGAGCCGCCGCCCACGAGGCCGCCATCAACATGGCGAGCAGGACAGAGGGCAAGCGCAGCGGCATCGGACGCTCTCTGAACGCGAAGTTCTTCTTCATAACGCGCTTCCGATCCTTGTTTGGACGCCGAACAACCAGAAAATCAGAGTAAACAGGGTATCAGATCAGCGTTCCGTTGGCAACCGTGAACTGACCATTGACCAGCCATACCGCCCACGCTTCGCGCGCGGCCGCCAGCGCGCGCCCGCGGTGCGAGATGGCATGCTTGCGTTCGGAACTCATCTCCGCGAACGTCTCCCGATGACCGTCGGGAACGAACAGCGGATCGTAGCCGAACCCATCCCGCCCGCGCGGCGCCTGCGCGATCGTCCCTTCGCACCGCCCCTCGACAGTCCGCACGATGCCGTCGGGAGCCGACAACGCCATGACGCAGCGGAAACGCGCGCGCCGATTGGCCACGCCATGCAATTCCTTCAGCAGCTTGGCGTTGTTCGCCGCGTAGTCCGCCGGCTCGCCGGCATACCTCGCGGAGTAGACGCCGGGCGCGCCGCCCAAGGCGTCCACCTCCAGCCCGGAGTCGTCGGCCAACGCCCACACGCCGAGCGCCTGCGTGGCCGCCACGGCCTTCTTGACGGCGTTGGCCTGGAACGTGTCGCCGTCTTCTTCAACGTCGGGCACGCCGGGAAGGTCGTCCATCCCGAGCAGCTCCAGCCCCTCGACCCACAGGATGGCGCGAATCTCGGCGAGCTTGTGCCGGTTGCGTGTCGATACGACCAGGCGCACGTCAGGCCTCCTCGACCCGGAGTCGGCAGACCGCGATCCGCGAGTCCTTGAGCGCGCGTACCCGCGCGTCGCCATACGGGTTATTCACGCGGACGGACGAGCCGTGCGCAAATTTCTCTTCCTGGTGAAATCTCTCCAGAGACCGGCCGGCCGTGACGGACGGCTTCGGGGCGGCGGGCTCGTCGGCGCACGAAGAGAGGGCCACGCCCCACAGGATGAGGGGTATCGGACGGAACCATGCGGTCGGCGATAAACAAGTCACCCCGCTATCGTAACCGCGCGTCCCGTGGCGCGTCAACACCTCCCAGACACATGCCTGCAATTCAGACACCGGGGAGAGGGCGGCCGAATTTTGTGCCGCACCGCCGATGGCCGGGGTGCCGTTGGTGCGCCGGCTGGCGGCCGTGCGGGGCGGAGCGGGAGGTCGTGCGGCCTCGATGAGTGTGTGTGGGCGCAAGGG
>JAQBFL010000357.1:0-4489 GCA_032123415.1 bacterium
CCCGCGCAACGTGCGCAGCACGTCCAGCGCCGAGGGCAGGCTCACCGTGGTCTCCTTGCGCACGGACGCGTGCACCCAGCGGTAGATGGCCAGCGCTTGCGCGGCGGGCGTCGCGCGGCCGGCCGTCAGTTCGCGGGCGCGCGCCACGATGTCCGGATGATCGCTTTGCAGCGCCAGGCTGGGCCGCCGAAACGCCTCGGGCGGCGCGGCGCCGCCCCGATCCGGCGCGTCCTCGTCGAGGGGCGCGGCGGCGCGGACCTCCAGCACAAGCCCCGCGTCGTCCCGCGACTCGACGCGCTGCCGAACGGTCGCCAGTTCGCCTTCGCCGAACAGCACGCCGGAGAGCCGCAGGCGCAACGCGGCGGCGTCGCGCGGCGCGGCGATGACGCCCCGCAGGGGAACCGCCATGCCCATCAGCAGGTCGTCGGAGCGCGCCGCGCCGTTGAGCGCCGCGAAGGCTTCGTCCAGCGTGCACTTCTCCAGTGTCCATCCGAACGGAGTCTCCTGCCGCAGCAGGGCGCCCTCTTCGTCGATCCATGAAAGCGCCTCGATCCCGCGGTACTCCGTGCGCAGCAGCGTGGCGTCGTACGCGCGGCCACCCAGTTCGATCGGCTGGCGGCGCAGCGCCCGCACCGTCATGGACGCGATGTCCATGGTGGTCGGGTCGAGCGTTCGCATCGACAGGCTCTGTCCCGGCTTCAAACGCTTCATCGCCAGGTCCGTCATGGGCGAGTAGATCACGACGTCGTCGGGCACGCTGACCGTCACGTTCTGCTCGGAGGAATCCGTCACGATGCGCACGGCGAACGTCTCGCCCTCGCGGCGCTCGGCCGTCAGCCGCAGACGGTACGCGGTCGCCGAGAGGTTGAACGAGAACGCCTGGAGGCGGTAGGCCTCATCCAGCCGCGCCTCGGTCTCGACGGCAATGCGCTGTTCCTGGCCCATGATCTTGAGCCGGACGTTCATCCGGTTGCGGGCGATATGCCGCAGGCGGGGGTTGTCTTCGTCGATCTCGACCGAGGAGTGGCTGTACCCGATCGGCGACTCTTTGAAAAGGACGCGCATCCACGCATCCATGATCAGCACGTCGCGGGAGAACAGCCGGGCATAGCCGTGCGAGGCGCGGTCGAACCGTTCTGGAAAAGCCTCGTAGCGCACGAGCCAGCCGGCCATGGCCAGCCAGGCCAGCACGATCGCCAGCCGCGTTCGGTTTCGGGTCCAGTGCATCGACGCGAACGCTTTCAGTGCGGATCGATGACTCATCTTGATTTCTCCTCGGGCCGGCGCGTCCCGAGGGCCGCTCCGGCCAGCCAGGAGACGGTGAAGCACAACGCGAACGAGAAGGGGAAGTAGTAGACCCAGTGCGCCTTCACGACGGTCTGCAGCCACAGCGTGGCCGGGATCGAAGCGACGCACCCCCAGCAGCCAGGCCGCGAAGGGGGTGCGCGTCGGCATGAAGGCGAGCACGAACAACACGAGCACGGGGGCGTTGAACAGGCTCATGAACGTGGCGAAGGCCTCGATCAGATGCCCGATGCGCCCCGCCAGGAAAGCCATGGCCGTCGACGCCGCGCCGAGGATCAGCGTCAACAGACGGGCCAACCGCACATCGCGTTCCCCGCCCGCCGCGCCGCGCCGCAGGGGCTGCACGAAGTCGTTGTCGATCACCGTCGCCAGGGAGTTGATGCCGGAGTCCATGCTGGACATGGCGGCGGCGAAGATCGCGCTGATCACCAGCCCGGAAAGCCCGGGCGGAAAGTGCTGCATGATGTAGAAGGGCAGGATGCTGTCGTTGGGGACGTCGCCCTTGAGCGCCGGGTTCCGGCTATAGAAGACGAACAGCCCGAGCCCGATGAACAGCAGCAGGGCGATCATGACGAAATCCGTGACCGCGTTGAAGCTCACGGCCTTGACCACGCCCCGGTCATCTTTCACCGCGAGCAGCCGCTGCACCGTGACCTGGTCGGTGCCGTAGTCCTGCAGCATCTGGAGGAAGAACGAGACGCCCACGATCAGCGCACTCATCTCGACAAGACTGAACCGTAGTCCGAAGTTCAGATGCCCGGCCTCGCGCGCGACCGCCAGGATGCCGACGAAGCCGTCGGGCGCCGCGCGCAGCAGGCTGACGGCCACGCCCACCGCGCCGCCCACGAGGATGACGAACTGGACCACGTCCGTCCACAGCACCGCGGCGAGGCCGCCCAACACCGTGTAAACCGTGGCCAGCACCCCCATCAGCAGAATGCCCAGATACACGGGAATGCCCGCGGCGACGTGGAGCGCCAGGGCCGGTGCGTAGATCACCACGCCCATCCACCCGAGGCGCGCGAGAACGAACAAGCCCGAAGCCGCCATCCGCCCCGGGCGGCCGTAGACCAGGCCGAGGAACTCGTACGAGGTCGTGACGCGATGCCG
The DNA here is from genome assembly GCA_032123415.1 of bacterium. Lineage (GTDB taxonomy): Bacteria > Verrucomicrobiota > Kiritimatiellia > UBA8416 > JADHWI01 > JAQBFL01. The sequence continues at coordinate 2,416 of JAQBFL010000357.1, forward strand.
GCGATAGGCGGGGTACAGCACCAGCGCCAGCAGCGGAACCAGCAGCGGGCTGACGAAACAGACGACGAGCAGCCCCGCGCTTTCGGCATAGGCCATCGCGGGCAGGCCCATGAAAGAGACGGCGCTGGTCAGGGACGCGTACATGCTCATCGCCACGGGCAGCCACGGCATGCGGCGGCCCGCCAGAAAGTAGTCTTCGGTCGTCTTCTGACCACGGGCGCAACGCAACCCGATCAGAACCATGGCCGACAGGTACACGCCGAGCACGGTGTAGTTCAGCCAGCCGAAGGAAGTCGTCATGGTCCGATCACTTCTGCTTGCGAAGCTCATATTCCAGACGCCGGATGCGGAACAGCGCCTCGTCCGAAGCGATGCGTATGCGATCGAGCATTTCCGCCACCACGCCCACGAGAAAGACGGCCAGCGCCGCGCCGATAAGTGCCCCTCCGGCAAACCCGGCCCACTTGTGCGGCGTCAGCATCCCCGTGCGAATCTTGACGGACAACAGGAAACAAAGGAACCCGAGACCCGCCACGGCCAGCGCGCCCGCGAACTTGGAGAAGAACCGCAGCGGCCGGTAATCGCGGTAGGTCTTGAGAATGATGGACGCCGTGCGCCAGGCGTAGCGGAACAGGTTGGACGCCACGCGGCTGCGGCCATGCTCGCGCACACCGCGCACTTTCACGGGAACCTCGCGGATCGCCACCCGCGCGAACGCCAGCGTCAGGAACACCTCGTGCGTGTAGGTGAAGTCGCCCAGCAGCACAAGCCGCAGAAAGGCGTTGCGCGAGTAGGCCCGGAAGCCGCAGGAGACGTCCCGGAACCTGGTCTTGACCAGCGAGCTCACCCAACGCGCCATGACGTCGTTGCCCCAGCGCTTCGTGCGGGTCATCTCGGGCACGAGCTGGGGATCGAGAAAGCGCGAGGCCGTCACGAAGTCCGCCTCGCCCTTCAGGATCGGCTCGATCAGCTTGAGGATGTCGTTCGGATCGAATTGCCCGTCCGCGTCCATGGTCACAATGATGTCCGCGCCCAGTTCGGCGGCGCGCGCGAGGCCGGAGCGGAACGCGGCGCCCACGCCGAGGTTGCGCTCGTGCGTCACGACCACCGCGCCGGCCTGGCGGGCCAGCTCCGCCGTGCGGTCCTGCGAGCCGTCGTTGACGACCAGCACCAGCACCTGGTCCACGCCCGGAATCGAGCGGGGAATTGCGGCGATAACCTGCGCGATCGTCTTCTCCTCGTTCAGAGCCGGAAGCTGAACTACAATCTTCATGACCGTTCTTTCATCCTTGAACTACCCCGAAGGTCTGCGATAGCGTGACTGTCAGGCATCTTCATATCAAGAATCGTGCGGCGCGGGCAAGCCGCTTTCGACAGCCCCCAGGAGGATGAGACGCGTGCAGACTGACTCGACCATACTCGTCACCGGCGCGTCGGGCTTCATCGGGGCGCACCTGTGCGAACACCTGGTCCGCCAGGGGCGCCGGGTCATCGGCGTCGCCCGCGAGCACCCCGAGCGTCTCCCGTCGGGCGTCACGGCCCGGACGGCCGATCTGTCCCGTCCCGAGGAGTGCGACAGGCTGCTTCAGGATCTGAGGCCGGAAACGATTTTCCACCTTGCCAGCCACGTCGCGGGCAGCCGCGATCTGCGCCTGGTGCGGCCGACCTTCGACGCCAATCTCGCGGCCGCCGTGAACCTGATGCTCTCCGCCGCCGCGCAGGGATGCGGGCGCTTCGTGATGACGGGGTCCCTCGAAGAACCCGACTCCGTCCTCGCCGCGCCCTCTTCCCCTTACGCGGCCGCCAAGGCCGCGGCCGCTTCCTACGGCCGCATGTTTCACGCGCTGTACGGCCTGCCGGTCGTCATCGCGCGCGTCTTCATGGTCTACGGCCCCGGCCAGAGGGACCCGCACAAGCTCGTGCCGTACGTGATCGAGTCGCTGCTGCACAAGCGCCCCCCGCGACTGAGCAGCGGCACCCGCCCCGTGGATTGGGTCTACGTGGCGGATGTGGCCGAGGGGCTGGCCCTCCTGGCCGCCGCGGACGGCGTCGCGGGTCAGACCGTCGACATCGG
>JAQBFL010000358.1:0-2559 GCA_032123415.1 bacterium
GGATCGAACGCATCAGCATTCGCGACGCGATTTTCCGTGAAGTGGCATCGAACATTCTGATTCACAGAGAATACACCAACGCCTTCCCGGCCAAATTGATCATAGAGTACGGACAGGTGCGTACGGAGAACAGCAACAAGCCCCACGGGTTCGGGTTGCTCGACCCGGCCACGTTCACCCCCTTCCCGAAAAATCCCGTTATAGGGAAATTCTTCCGTCAGATCGGTCGGGCCGACGAACTGGGCTCGGGCATGCGCAACATGATGAAATACGGCAAGGCCTTTGGTGGCGCAGACCCAGAGATGGTCGAAGGCGATGTATTTCGAATCGTGATTAAGGTGCCTGAATTTGCAGGCGCCGAAGGGTCAAGCGCCGCCGTCACAGAGGTCGGGCCGCCGTCAGATGCCCCGTCACGGCTAGAGTCACGGCTAGAGTCACGGCTAGAGTCAAAATTGGCGGCTAGAATCCTTCTAATCCTAGGAAGCGGAGAAGCGGGGAAATCCCGTCTCGCAGACAATCTAGGGCATAAGACGGTTTCTGGAGAGCTTCACAAGCAAACCAAACGGCTGGTGAAGGCAGGCCTGATTGAAATGACCATCCCCGATAAGCCTAACAGCCGCCTGCAGGAATACAGGATCACCGAAAAGGGCCGTGCGTTGCTTAACGAACTCGACTTTGAAAGATTGTAGTACGGATATGTCGCACGCAGTAGACACCATTGACCGACAGCAACTCCGGGACGTCACACTCAGACTCCTGGCCTATTGCCAGAAGAACGACTGGGCCGGCTACGACCCCTACGATGCGCTCAACAGTCGCGTGTTTCGCGCAACACCGTTCTTCAGGTCAAAGTATTGCCGCAAGAATGCCTCTCCCTCTGCGCATCTGCGCCTCAGCGGGAGAAGAGAGAAGAATTCTCCCGCAGAGACGCTGAGACGCAGAGGTTTTAAGATTTGTCGAACCCCCTCTGCGCCACTGCGCCTCAGCGGGAGAAGAATGAAGACGTCTCCCGCAGAGAAGACCGCCGATCCGAAATGTCAATAGCCAAAGCCCATCGCGCGCTCGGCGGTGTCCTCGTTCGGCGCGAGCGGTGGGGGCTGTCGGCCCGCGGCCGGCTGCTCGTTCTGCTCGCGCTTATCCTGAGCGCCTGGGGCGTCATCCGCGGACTGTACCCGTTCCTGTGCGTCAACGACGGTGGCGCAGCAGAGATTCTGGTGGTCGAAGGCTGGATCTCGACAAGGCGGGTCGAGGCTGCCTCAGCGGCGTATCTGAACGGCGCCTACCAGCGCGTGGTAGTCGTCCGCAACGTGAGCCAGGGCAACAAGTGGGCGTCCGGCCGCTATACCGCCGACTATATTGCCGCTGACTTGGTGAAACAAGGGGTTCCACAAGAGGCGGTCCATGTGCTCTTTTGCCCCGTTGTCCGCAAAGACCGCACGTACTCATGCGCTGTGGCAGTCCGCGATTGGCTGACAAACGAGGGGATCCGGCCGGCATCCCTCGACGTGGCAACGGTCGCGGCCCACACGCGCCGCTCGCGGCTACTTTACGCCAAAGCGTTCGGGCGTCATGCACGCATCGGGGCGATTGCGCTGGAGGATCCCGGCTATGACCCTGCCCACTGGTGGCGCACCAGCGATGGCATCCGCGAAGTCCCCTTCGAGGCCTTGGCCTATCTCTACGCTCGCTTCTTCTTCGACCCCTGAGTCAGCAGGAGATAGCATGTTTCACGCTGAATTCCAGCAACTGGGCTTTCAATTATCCGGAGGAGACAAGAATGACTTGTTTGCGAATTCTGTCCGTGGTTGGGGCTCGGCCGAATTTCATGAAGATTGCGCCTTTCGCTCGTGCCATTGCGACGCATAATGCCGCCTTGGCGAACGGCGGACCCTTGATCGAGCATTGCCTGGTGCATACCGGTCAACACTATGACCAGCGGATGTCGGATACGTTTTTCAAGGCACTGGGCATCCCCAAGCCCGATGTTGACCTGGGAATCGGTTCTGGAACTCACGCGGAACAGGTCGGCCATACCATGATAGCCTTTGAAAAGGTCGTTCGCGAATGGAAACCGGACTGGGTGGTGGTCGTTGGCGATGTCAATGCCACATGCGCCTGCTCAATCACAGCCAAGAAGGAACACGTCAAACTGGCTCATATCGAAGCCGGCTTACGTTCTTTCGATCTGGATATGCCGGAGGAAGTCAACCGAATGGTGACCGACCGATTATCCGATCTGCTGTTTACGACGGACGACATTGCCGATCAGAACCTGAAGAACGAAGGCGTCTCCGACCAACGTCTCTGCCGCGTCGGCAATATCATGATCGACACCCTGGCCGCCAATCGCGACGCGGCCGGCGCCCTCGATGTGGCCGCGATTGTCGCGGGGAAGCTCCTGCCGGGACAGCCCCCCCTGCCCGAGGGTCCCGGGGGCAACGCGCCTGCACCCTTTGCCCTGCTGACGCTGCATCGCCCCGCCAACGTCGATGAGCCGGCCATTCTGGAGGCGCTCGTACGCGTCCTGCTCGACGATGTCGCCGCCCGTATGCCGCTCGT
>JAQBFL010000359.1:0-7776 GCA_032123415.1 bacterium
GGGAAGTCGGCTTTGAACAGGATGAGGCTCTTGTCCGCGAACGTCTTGAAGGCTTCCTGCGAAAACACCTCGCGATCGAGTTTGATGTACCAGCCGCACCAGTCCGAGCCCGTGAAATCGGCCAGAATCGGCAGTTTCTTCTCCGCAGCCATGGCCTTGGCCGCCTCAAAATCTTCGCCCCAGTTTGCCGAATCGCCCGCCTCCACGCCGCAACCGGAAATCAAGAATGACAAGACACTCCAAAGCAAATACTTACGCATCGATTTCTCCTATCATCAGGACGCCCGACCTCTATCCGGCGCCTGCGTGTTTGTCTCATTCGTCCTGACTTCACCCGGCTTGTACTCCCACGTCCCTAGACTGCGGTTGATTTCCCGCTCCAGTTCCGCCCGCTTCTTGATGGTGAACGCGCAATCCCTCAGTACGCCCGAGAGAACCGCGCACCCTTCGTCTTCAACGCCTACCTCCCCTGTTTCGGCCAAGTCGATCAGCCGTGTGGCTGCGTCGATCGACTCTCTGATAAACCTTGTACGTGGGCAGCTCATAGCCAAACATCCTGTCCCCGTCTAAATGCCGCTACTATCATGCCAACACTCTTCCAGGCACCCGAAATAGCCCTCCCTCCCCCCAAAAAAGCCATCAAGACACGCGTGAGGATGACCGAATCACCCCCATCCGCGTCCTTCCACATGTCTCACCGTCCGCCCGGTGTGCGGCATGTGAGACAGGCAGAACGCACCTTAATCCGAAGCATTAGATTTCCTATCCATGAGGCAGACGGAGAAAGGACTTCGCCATGTTGTGGACGGACCCGATCTGCCAGGATCGTCGCCGGTTACGGCCTGAAATCTTTCGCGTCGAGAAACCTGTACAGGGTGGCGCGGGAGACGCCCAGCAGGCGGGCGGCCGCCACTTTGCTGCCGTTGGCTTCGCGCAGGGCGGCTCGCACGCCTTCGGCGTCCAGCTTGTGCCGCCGCGTGGCGAGCGACGTGGCGCGGAAGCCCGTGCGCATCGGCGGCAGGTGTTCGGGGCGGATCTCGGATTCACGGCACTTGACAAGGGCGAACTGGATCCAGTTCTGGAGTTCCCGGACATTGCCGGGCCAGTCGTAGGACAGCATGAGCTCGAGCGCTTCGTGCGACAGCGTCACGTTCTTGCGCCCCAGTTCCAGCAACGCGCGCGCAAGGATGTGGTCGATCAGAAGCGGGATGTCGTTGCGCCGATCCCGCAGCGGCGGGATGAAGAGCGGGACGACGTTGAGCCGGTAGAAGAGGTCCTCGCGGAACCGCCCTTCATGGATCTCGTCCTCGATGTTCTTGTTCGTGGCGCTGATGAGCCGCACGTCCACGCGGATGGTTTCCTCCCCGCCGACGCGCTCGAACCGGCCCTCCTGCAGCACGCGCAGGAGCTTGACCTGCATGGTGGCCGAGATGTCGCCGATCTCGTCCAGGAAGATCGTGCCGCCGTCGGCCAGTTCGAAGCGGCCCTTCTTGTCGCGTATCGCGCCCGTAAACGATCCCTTGACATGGCCGAACAGCTCGCTTTCGAGCAGGGATTCGGGCAGGGCGCCGCAGTTGACGGGCACGAAGAGCTTGTTGGCGCGGGGGCCTTCGTTGTGAATGGCCGCCGCGATCAACTCCTTGCCCGTGCCGCTTTCGCCCTGGATCAGGACCGGCACGTTGGAATCGGCCAGGTGCCGCACAAGCTCGAACACCTCCGCCATCTTCGCATCGCGGCCGATGATGCCGGAGAACTGCTCGATCTCCGCCACGCGCCGGGCCAGGCTGTGTTCGCGCGTGACATCGTGGAACGAGAGCAAAGCGCCCAGCGGGCGCGCGGCGCCGTCCGTCATGTCCACGAAGGTCGCCATCACGCGGCGGCGTTCGCCGCTGCGGGTCACGATCTCCATCTCGCGGGGACTCTCCGGCGGGAGACGCCCCGGACCGTCTTCGTGGAACCTGCAGCGCGGGCCGCAGTAGTTGCCGGCGAACACTTCATGGCAGTCGCGCTGAAGCACCTCCTCGCGCGGATACTCGGTGATGCGCTCGGCGGCGCGGTTGAAGTAGAAAACGCGGCGGTCGAGATCGTGGGCGATGATCCCGTCCGAGATGTTGTCCAGGATGGCGTCGGCGTGCCGCTTGGCGTCGACCAGCGCCTCGATGTAGCCGTGCTGGAACAGGTCGTCCGTCAGCCGCCGCAACCGGTCCCGCGTCTCCCCCGCGGCGCCCGGCTGCTGCGGCAGGTCGTCCGGCAGACGCCAGTTGACGCACACCGGATTGCCTGTCAGCACCGGGCAAGCGGCGGCGGCGGCGGAGCACAGGGCGATGACGACGTCGAAATCCAGCTCCCCGGGCGGGAACTCGTTCAAGCGGCGCGGAGGGGAAAGAGCGACCCCGGCCTCCTCGTCGCCCGCGGCTGACGTCGCGGGCGGCGACTCCGAGACCGTGGCCGAACGGAACTCCGCCTCGGCTCCGTGGCGCGTTCTCGCGAAGGCCTCGGCCATGCGGCAACGCCAGAGCAAATGGTCGTCGAGAAATAACACCCTTATCATAGCGACGCCATCTTACCCGCGCACCGCGGCCATGGAAAAGGAAAAACACGGGGTGACACACGCCGCGGACGATTTCCCGCCGGCCCTCATGCGCTCACCCGGCCCGGAGCACCGACGAGGGCGTCGTGGACCAAAGCCGCAATCCGGCACATCTCCTCGTCGACCGGACGTTGCCACAGCCTGCCGAGACGCGCGACCATTTCGTCCCTTCCCGGCGCTCCGGCGCCAAGCCCGTGACGCGGGGCGTCATCCGGAAGTATACTCAGCCCGGCGGCCGCGCCTTCCGCCAGCCGCCGCGGTTCGACGCCCTGACTCAGGGCGAGGCGCATGGCGCCGAAGATCCGGTCGTCGTAACCGAGCTTCCGGGCCGGATCGCGCGCGGCGCGCGCCGTGGTGTCCGCCAGGTGCGGGTTGGTCATGCGCGCGAGCAGATCGGCGGCATGGACGCCAAACCCTTCCGGCGTGAAAAGCGGGTCGGCGGTCGCCGCGTGTTTCCGGATCAGCGCCGCGCCGCATTCGTCAAGGAAGGCCTCCCGCGCCACCCGCAGAATGCCCGGCTCGCCCGCCACGGCGGACATGCGGTCGATTCCGCGGGCCGCCCCCAGAAACCCCAGCAGCGTGTGGATCGCGTTGTGACCGTATAACTTAGCCTCCTCGAACGGCAGCAGATCGTCCTTCTCCTCGAACACGGATAATGCACGCCGGAACCCGTGGCCGGGCGGCGGCCGGCTGACGAGGATATGGTTGAACGCTTCAACCAGGAACGCGCGGGGGAATCCCGGCGCGATGGGCGCGAGCCCGAGCTCGCCGATCTCCGCCGGATCGTCCACCACGCGGCTCATCTTGCCGATCACCGTGTTGAGCAGCGCGGTGGGGCGGCGGCGCGCGAGGCCGGTTGCCGCGAGCCGTCCATCCAGAACCTCGGCGGCGCGGTTGTTGTTCTCGGCCGCATAAACCACGACGGGACCGCGCCCCGGCGCGGACAAGCCCTCCGCCAGCAGGGCGCTCGCGCTGCAAGCGCCGCCCGCGCCGTACGCCGCAACCGAAGGCAGACAGGTTGCAACCTCGTGGGCTTCGGCCAGGGCTTCGACCAGGCGCGCGCGATCGTCGCCGTCGTTCGGATTAAGCAGGCTCACGCCTTCGACCACCAGACTCTCGATGCCGTCGGCATGCGCCACGTTCACCGCATAGCGGTTGTGATGGGCGCGCACGGCGGCCACCAGGCGCGCGTCGATCTCGGCCACGACACAGCGGCCGAACGCGCGGGACAGGAAGGCCTCCTTGACGAATAGGCCCGCCTGGATGGGACCGAATCCAAACCCGACGAAAGTTAGAGTGTCACTCATGATGCCAGTTCCTCCAGGAGGTTTTCGAAGGTCTCGAACCGCTTTCCGCCGCGGACAACATCCAGAAGCCTGTCCAGTGGCGGAATGTGGCCGTAGCGGTCGTCCAGGGGCGACTTGATGAAGAGGGAGGCCATCAGATTGCCCGCTTGGACGGCCTCCTCCACGGGGAGCCGCCCCGAGCGGAAATCGGGAGCGTGGCGCGCCACGTACGCGACCAAGCCCGCGCGGAACGAATCTCCCGCGCCCACGAGGTCGACGATTTCCCCGCACATGAACCGGCTGGTGAACCGCCGCGGCCCGTGGAATCTCCCGGCGGCGTCCGATGCGGCGGCGAATGCGCCGTCGCGGACGGTGACGCCGAACAAGCGCGGACGGCGGTCGCCGCCAAACCGTTCGAAGAGCCAGAGCAGGAACTCCTCGATCGCGGCGTCACCGTTCACAGGGCGGCGCCGCGACCGGTCGAGGGTCGCCCGGATCAGGCGGGCCTCGTCCCATGAGGTGAAGAAGATGTCGAGCTCGGGGAGAATCGGATCGAGCAGGCCGTACGCGGGAACCGGCGCGCCGGAGGCGATCAGCGCTTCGGGATCGGAACATAGGGTATGGCTGTCCGCGATGACGATGCTGCCGCGCGACCGGCACCAGGCCGCGAACGCGGCGAGGTCGCATCCCCCGTTGGCGTCGCCGCGGTCGGACAGGCCGGAGTACATGTAGTAGACGACGGTCGGCGCGAGCCGTTCGACATGCGGGCGGAACCGTGCAAAGTCGAAATCGTTGTTCGCGTTGGGAAAGTAGGCAATGCCGCCGCGTTCGCGCGGACCGGCCTCGTGGATGAACGTCGTGCCCGTGGGCAGCTCGGGGTGAACGTACATGGCGCTCAGGTCGACGCCCGCGGCGTGCAGCGCCTCGCAAAAGGCCCGCCCCTGACGGTCCAGCCCGCCCCAGGCGCCGGCGCCCAGGTTGCCGCCCACCGCCACGGCGAGACCCGCACGGGCCAGCAGCGGCGCCGTGTTGCCCGGCCCGCCCGCCGTGGAGCGGCCCTGTGCGATCCAGGCGTCGAACTGCGCTTGCGTATAGGGCGGCATGTCCGCCGTGGCGCACTTGGCCAAGCCGCCGGGCCCAACCAACGCGTCCGCGAATCCGAAGTCCGCGCTCCGTATGTCCAGCACAAGCGTGTTGAGAATCAGTACATCGGTTTTCATGATACCATCCTTATCCCGAGACGCTTCCCCTCAAAATGGGACGGCGGTTCACCGCGAGGCCGCGGAGGAACCAGTCCGTGGTCATGTCCGCGCTGCCGGCAGCCGGTCGCAGGTCCCGCGTGCGCGCCGTTGGCGCGGGTTTGGCGGAGACGAGGTTGAGTGGCACCGCCGACGCTTCGTTCACAACCGCCCACTCTTCGTTGTTGCGATGCAAGTTGCTCCAGGCGTGCGCGCAGGGCCCGAAATCGGTGCGCGCCACGTACAGTTTCTCGCCGCGCTTCAGAATGACGGGCACGAGGCCGTCCGTTTCCCCGGCAAGACCGCCGGGCACGGCGAACTCGGAGGCCAGGCGCCCGCCGAGATCGCGCGCGGCTCGCAGGTACGGGCGACCCGCGTTGACGGGGTGATCGAACGCGACAGGGTCGATGAAGAAGCAAATGCGGCTGCGCGCCGCATCGCTCATCATGGTGAAGTCTTCCTGCTTGGCCGGGATCGTGTCGAGATAGCCGCGCTCGTCCCACAGGCTGTGCACGCGCCGCGCGGGGTCCGCAATCATGACATAGGTCCATTCCGCGGGCCAGGTCTCGTTCGGCGGCTCGAAACCGGCCAGGAGCCGGCGGGCGTCGGACGTTCCGGCCGGCACGTCATCCCCTCCCGCGTAAACGGCGGGATCGAACGCGAAGACATTGTTGTGACCGTGCCGGATCAGGAAGGGGGCCACCAATCCCTTGATGCACACCGCGTCGTTGATGCCGACGTACAGCGCGACAATCGTTTCGCGCACAGACGGCACAAGGTGTGCCAGTTCGAGGCTCGTCATGTCTTCAGCCTCCGGCAGATACAGGGCGTGCCGGCAAAGCAGCCCGTGCGCACTGCACAGGAACGCAAGGTACTCCGCCTCGCTCAGGGCCGAGCCCGGGGGAACCGCCACCTCCCGCCCCACGGGCGGCGCCTTCTTTGTCATGGACACTGTGGTGCTCATATCTCTCCTTCTTGTTGCGCCTCGGTATTTCGTCCGTCGGCATTCTCCAAGCGTGTTTTTCCGATCAGCACGGACAACACCGCAATGTCGGCCGGTGTGATGCCCGGAATGCGCGACGCCTGCCCCAGAGACCGCGGCGCGATTCGCGCCAGCTTCTCCCGGGCCTCCTTGCGCAGCGCATGACATTCGGCGTACGGCATGTCCGGGGGTATCGTGCGCGATTCCATGGCCGCAAGTCTTGCGGCCGACCGCATTTCCATCTCGATATATCCTTGATACTTAGCCATAAGTGTAACCTGTGTAACCACTTCCGCATCTGGCATCTGTACTGAATCACAAAGCTCCGAGTACTGGACGCCAGGGCGTTTCAGGATGGACAGCAAGAGTTCTCCGCCGCGTCGTACTGAACTCATGCGGTCAAACTCCGCCGCAATTTCGCCTTCGTAGCGCCTCGTCTCGTCCAGATAATCCCGATCGGCGATCCCGATGCGCTGGGCATGTTTGAGAAGACGATACCGAGCATTGTCTTGGCGCAGCAGCAAGCGACGCTCTGCGCGAGAAGTGAACATGCGGTATGGCTCATCTGTTCCCTTCGTAACGAGATCGTCGATCATGACGCCGATGTATGCTTCATCCCGCCGAAGAATCAGAGGTGGTTCCGTGCGAACATGTAAGACGGCGTTCACGCCCGCCATGAACCCCAAGGCTGCCGCCTCCTCGTAGCCGGTGGTCCCATGCACTTGTCCCGCAATGAACAGGCCGGTTAACGACTTGGTCTCCAGTGTAGGATGCAGCTGCGTCGGGTCGCAGAAGTCGTACTCGATGGCATAGGCCCAGTGAACCACGCGAGCCTCTTCCAGGCCAGGAATCGAATGCAGCATGGCTAGCTGCGCGTCCTTGGGTAGGCTGTTCGATGTGCCGTTTGGGTAGATGAGCGCGTCCCCGCGTCCCTCGGGTTCGATGAATATATGATGCGTCGTCTTATCGTGGAACTTGACGATCTTATCCTCGATGGACGGGCAATAGCGAACGCCTGTTCCGTGGATATCCCCCCCATACAATGCGCTCCGTCCAAGGTTTTGACGGATGATTTCGTGCGTGTGCGGTGTGGTGTGCGTCAAATAGCATGACACTTGGTCGCTGCCGGGGGGCCATGGGCAGAGAGCACCGCACGAATGTTCCACGTGGAACATTCGCGGGGCGTACCTTCCGCCGCCTTTGAACGTAGGAGGCACTGGCTCAGGCCTCTGATGTTCCACGTGGAACATTCGACCGCGTCTTGCGGCCCAAGAGAAGAACGGCGCCGGGCTTTCTCCCGGTTGCGGCTCCATGGCGGCGAAATCAACGCTGTCGCGCGCCAAACGCGCCGGGGTTCCGGTCTTCAACCTCTTGATACCGATGCCAACCTCGCGCAAGGCGGTGCTCAAACGGTTTGAGGCCGTTTGGCCGCGCCGCCCACCCGAAACAGTTTCCTTGCCGATATGCAAGGTGCCGTTGAGAAAGGTTCCGGCGGTGATTACCGTCGAGAGCGCCATCAGGTTGCCAGCCTTCCGCAGTATGACGCCGTGGCAACGTCCATCCAGCACCACCAGGCCCATCACCTCGTCCTCGACAAGCTCCAGGTTCTCCTGGACGCGCAGTACAGCGCGCATTCGCCCGGCGTAGGCCGCCTTGTCGCATTGGACACGATTCGCTTGG
>JAQBFL010000360.1:0-4539 GCA_032123415.1 bacterium
CGCCAGATCATCCCCGCAGGTCGCGCGCAGGACGCACATCGAGGACTCCCCGTAGGTGTAGGAAGCCAGGACCGCGTCGAAGTACGGCACAAACACCGTCCCGACATCGCGCTTCACCCACTCGTCAAAAATCGCGTTCAGGAACGTCCCGTACGCCTCGGCCGGCACGCTACGACCGGTCACCGCGCTCCCCTCCTGGTTCCCGCTCGCAGTGTCGCGCTCGACGATGGGAATGAACTGCAGGTAGCGAGCGCCGATCTCATCGCGGAAGAACCGGTACACCTCCAGCGGCTGCCGACTATTGACGGCATTGACCGTGCAGAGGATGTTGAACTCGACCTTGTGCTCCTGCATCAGACGCACGGCCGCGACAACCCGGTCGAATGTCGGGTGGCCGCCCTTGTCCCGGCGGTACACGTCATGCAGATGCCGGGGACCGTCCAGGCTGATCCCGACGAGGAACCTGTTTTCGTGCAAAAACTTGCACCACTCGTCGTCGATCAGGATGCCATTGGTCTGGATCGTGTTCTCGATCTGTTGGCCGGGCTTCAGATGCTTCTTCTCCACGTCCATGACCCGGCGGAAGAAGTCGAGCCCCATCAGCGTCGGCTCCCCGCCTTGCCAGGCAATCGTCGGCTGACCTGCCTGGATGGTTTGCCGGACGTAGCTCTCCATCACATCATCGCTCATGCGGAACGTGCTGCCCGGATAGAGATGCTCCTTCTTCAGAAAGAAGCAGTAGGCGCAATCGAGGTTGCATTGCGCACCCGTGGGCTTCGCCATCACGTGGAAGGCTTGGGGCTGTGTTTTGTCTGTCATAGTTCGCTGTAGTGTCCGGTGTCCAGTGATCAGTGATCAGTAATCAGTAATCGGTTATCGGGATCCGGATCTTTCACTACCTATGCCTGTTTCCGCTCTGGTCACTGGTCACTGGTCACTGGTCACTGGTTACTGGTCACTGGTTACTGATCACTTCTTCAGCGCCCTCGCAATCCGATTCACCGGCCCGCGCAACAGGACATACGGAACGACCGCCAACACCAGCGCCGTGAGGAGCGTTTCCACCGGATAGAAGGCGTGATGGACTTTGATCTGGTACCAGCGCCACGAATACTACCCACATGGGCACATGGAGCCAACGCACCCCCGCCGCGAACTGAGCGGGGGTCGCCGCGTGCATCAGCCACAACTCGACCGCCGACACGCCAGCCGTGCCTGCGGCGGCGATGGCGAACAACAGGTAGGCCCATTGCGAGCGCCGCTGACACCAGCCCAGCAAATGCACCGCCGCCAGCGTGAGACACGCCGACGCGACCATGGACCAAGTGACCGTGACCCAACTCATGCTGCAGTGTTCTCGGCGGAATTATCACAAACGACAAAGCCGAGACTACACCAGAAACTCTGCCGCAGACAAGCGCACATTGACGCAGACAGCGCGGGCACAGGCCATCCACCATCGTTGCAGTAGAAGTTCAGCTTGCCGGCGTATTCCGGCTTGAACTTGCCCTTCTTGAGTTCGATCACGACGAACGCCCGCAGGCGCAGGTGATAGAAGAGCAGGTCAAGGTCTGCTCCATGTACCAGAGGACTTCGGCGAGCTCAGTCGAGCCGCTGTGCCGAGCCGTTGTTTTTCGAATGGTTTTGCAAGCGCATCTCTTGTCAGATGGTTCTGCCATGCAGGATCAGTGAACGCTACGCCCTGGCCGCGCCGAGAGTGGCGGGAGGGTGTGCAGGCAGAAAGGGTTGCAGCGAAGGCGCTCCGTGATGCGGGCATCAGACCGGAAAAGCCTCGTCCCTCACCATTGACCCTCGATACCATCGCGCAAGCGTTCGAGGCGAAACCCCGAGGTAGTAGGCGGCAATGACGAGTTGGTTGAGGAACGTCGTCTTCAGGATGCCGCGTTTCTGCCAACGACGAGCGGATGTCACGGCGGGCACGGGCACGATGGAGACCCGGCCGCGTCGTTTGAGGCGGCGGACCATCTCGAAATCTTCCATAATGGGTAGGTCGGGGAATCCCCCGAGCGCCCTGAAAGTTTCGGTCTTCATGAACAGGACCTGATCGCCGTAAGGCATTTGAAGGGCACGGGCGCGCCAGTTCGTGAACCATTCCAGGACGCGGGATCCTCTGCCGTCATCATCCAGGCGAAACTGGAAGGCGCCCGCGGCGATACCGGGCTTTCTCAGGGCATCGCGAACAGAATGCTGAAAACGAGCGGGCAGATGTGTGTCCGCATGCAGGAACACAAGAATGCTCCCCGTCGCCTCTGCCGCTCCGGCGTTCATCTGCCTTGCGCGGCCGGGCTCTGCAATCAACACCTTCGCCCCGCACGCCCTGGCCTTCTCCGCGGTCCCATCGACGCTGCCGGCGTCGACCACGATGACTTCTCCCACGGGGTTCTCTCCGAGGAGGGGCTTGAGGGTGGCGTCCAGGCAGTCGACCTCGTTCAGGGTTGGGATGACGATGGTGATCTTACCCAATGCTTCCGCCAGTCTCTCCTTGCCCCAACTCCGTTCCAGCAGGTCCAGATCTTCGGGCCGATCCACATCGGCAAACTCCGGAAGCAAGGCCACTGCCATACCGAGGCCTTCGGCCGCATCCATTGTGCGACGGAGCACGTGCTCCGTTCCCCAGGGCATGTCCACAAAGAGTTCCGGCACTTCGCGACGAAGGCCGATCAGGTAGTACCCTCCATCCGTGGCGGGGCCGATGACAAGGTCATGGTTCCGAAGCGCGTCGAACGCCTTGGTCAGAATGTCCGCATCCACGCCGGGAATGTCGGAACCCACGATCACGACCGATTCAGCGCCGGATTCGAATCCCTCACGGGCGCACCGTCCCATGCGTTCACCCAGGTCCCCGTCGCCCTGCCGGCGATAACTGAAACCATCCCCGAAGGACTCGCGCATACGAGATTCGTCACCCCCTTCGTATCGAACCTCCGCGCACGCTTTTCGGACGTGCGCGATCCCCGCGGCCGCGCCAAGGACATGGGCGGTCATCGCGTGCTGCAGACACGCCGCGGATTCCGCGCCGAGCGCGGGAATGAGTCGGGTCTTGGTCGTGCCCGCTTCAGGATAGCGCGTGAATACGCAGAGCATCTCCCGTGCGCCCACCGCCCTGTTCCGCGACGGCTGCAGCACGGCCCGCATGATGGTGTAGAGAATCTTGGACCCCGCCAAGATAACACCACGCACGGTTCCGGAGATCTTGGACGCTCCGATGCGCCGCCGATAACTGACCGGAACCTCCGCCGACCGCACGCCGTGGGCGGCTGCCTTGACCTGCATTTCCACGGTCCAGCCAAAGTTCGTGTCCCGCATGTCCAACCGCCGCAACGTTGAAAAGCGGATGGCGCGGAAAGGCCCAAGGTCAGAGAACCGCACACCCCAGAACGCGCGAATCAGGGCACAGGACAGACAGTTACCGAACCTTGCCTGCGGAGTCAGCGCCCCTCGCTCGCGCGTGCCCCGGATGCGTGAACCGATGACCATGTCCACCTCATCGCGCAGAATGGGGTCAACCAGCCGATCCATCTCATCCGGGTGATCGCTGAAGTCCGCATCCAGAAATACCACGATGTCAGGCTTGGAGACAGCGGCAATGCCGGTGAGGCATGCCTGACCATAGCCGCGCCGGGGTTCCGGCACCACGCGGGCGCCGTGGGCGGCGGCAACGGCGGCAGTCCGGTCGGTCGATCCGTTGTCGGACACGACAACTTCGTCAACCCAGTCCGGGATCGCATCCAGAACCGACCCGACAGACCGCTCCTCGTTCAACGCAGGAATGACCACCGAGATGCGAGCGCCTTGTCTCATGCGCGGAGATCCGGTGGCAGTCCTTCATTCGTTGGATGGCCGCTTTGCGGCACACTCCGAAACGTCGCCACGTCCATTGCACTGATCTGACGCGCACCAGCACGCATCAATTCCGCATTGGCGGGGTGGTCGAAGGTGTAGAGGGGCTTGCCGGCGGCGAGGATGTCGCGGCAGAGGGCTTCCATCTTACTGCCGGGGGCGGCGTGGGCAACGACAACGGCGCTCGCCATCTCGGCCACGAGTCGGTTGCGCGTGGTGGCAGTCTTGGCGGTGATGTGCCGCACGGTATCCGGGAAGGGTGTGACCATGACCAATCGGCCTTCGGCCACGGCCGGGCGGCAGTCCACGGGTTTGGATGGAATCTGGAGGTACAGGCCGCGTGCGAGACACCAGATGACGGGATGTGGTGAGCGAAGCAGGATGCGCAAGCACTCCTGCTCCATCGGGGAATGAAAACCGCTGATGACCGTGAGGCCCTCGTCCCGGAACCGCTTGGCGAGGTCGTAGGTGTCGAGGATCAGTTTGCCGGGGCACTTGACGGAGCAGAACAGGGCAACCTTGGGACGGTCCAAGATTCCCGCGTCTCCGATAATCTGAATGGCTGGTTTGACTGTCATTTCCGTGGCTCAATCACTTGGGTTATCTCGTCTTACGTTGTTCCTGTTACGACCGATGTCCCCTTTGTGAGGCAAATGAGGCATATCTGAGGCATGAATG
>JAQBFL010000361.1:0-2926 GCA_032123415.1 bacterium
TCTCTCCCAATTCGTCAACGTTGGCAGTGCCATTCTTAATGCGTCGCCACGCCTCATTCAGGCGAGGTGGATGGAATGCCAACTCGTAGCAGAATCGCAGCCTTTCGCGGCCGGTCATCTCACGCAACTCCCCATGTCTGCATATCCGTCCGCAGGTTTTCCAGGTTCTGGAGCACCAGCGCGTCGTCGCGAAACGGTGCGGGAAGGCGCTTCGTCGCATCTTCAATGTCCTCGAATCGCACCCGCCGCTGGCCGAGAAGATACCGGATGTCGCTCTGATCGATGTCGTCGTAACGGATCAACTTGCTCGTGACCAGGTCGGCGATGGACCCCGTTAGGATACGCAGTCTGCGTCCCCTCCACAACATGGTCTCCGCGCCCCCTGCCGGCGGTTGGAGGCACAGACGAAGCGGTCCGATCCACTCGATGTGATCGCCCTCGTAGTCCTCGTCAGGATTGACCGGCAACCCAACGGCTTCGGCCGCTCGTCGCAAGTCCCCCTCATCGGCAACCGAGTAGGGGCCGGCTACGTCGATATCGAGGCTGGTTCTTCCGGGCTCATCCAGCAGAATGCAGGCCGCGCTTCCGTAGATGTACAGAGCCGCATCGTCTTGCAGGGACCTGTCCATGCCCTCGAGATAGGCGATGAGTTGCCGTTTGTCCATGCAAGCAGTATAGGTCGAGGACCCGAGGGTTCAAGCCCGGACTTCGCGGGGGAAAAGCTTCACCACGGAGGCACTTGCTTCATGTGGATACCCCGCTTGCGCAACCGGTCGGCCGATCTCGTAGTCGCGATAGGCGCCCGGATCGCCCGGGCAGCCGTCCTCGGCGGCTCGCGCAATGTTGTAGAACTCGCGCGCGGACGCAAAGTGCACGCGCGGACGCTCGTCCGAGACACCCCACTCCGCCAGGCGGGCGTAGAGGTCGCGCAGGGGGGCGCCGAGCAGCACCTCGGCGTTGGCCGGGACGCAGCCGTGCGTGAAGAGCTTCACGAACGCCCAGTCCGGTCGGCCTCGGACGCCGATGCGCAGGTCCGACCATAAGCCGGCTCGCCGCGGCGACGGCGGGTTCACGCCAGACAGCTCCCCGGTATCCAAGCGCGGCAGGACGCCGGCCTTGCGCCGAACCCAGTCCAGCGCCAATGGCCCCTGGAGGATGGGCAGACCCGCGCGCGCGCCTCCCCCGTCCGCCCGCATGGGCTTGCCACGGTCGGCGCCGCGCGCCCGGCCGGGGCGATCGACGGCGCGGTAGAGCGCATTGACCGTCCGGGGTTGCGTGGGGGAGGGCGCGGAGGGGAAGGTGAAATCGGCGTAGCATCCCGTGGATTGCAGAACGCCCAGCTCTTCGTTCACGCCGCACCAGTCGCCGTCCGGGCGCGAATTGCACAGCGCCCAGTTGCCGTGGATGAAGGCGTAGCGCGCTCGCCCCGCGGCGTCCGAGCCCAGGAGGCCGTGCCGGGCGCGCAGCGTGTCGCGGAAGGCGGTCAGCCTCGCGGCCAGCCCCGCCGCCGTGTCGTGGCGGTGATGCAGATGAACCTCCACCTCGCCCCAGCCCGCGGCCGTCAGCTCGGCCAGCATGGCGACGCAGTCCGCGTCGTACTCCTCAGCCGGGTAGAAGAAGGTGTGGCGCGGATGACAGCCGTCGGCATCGCGCGCGGAGGCGGCCGCCGCGCGCGGCCACTCGTCGAGCCAGCGGCGCGTCAGCGCACGGGCGCGTTCGGACTGCAACGCCGCCGCGGAAGGGCTCGAAGTGATCGGCGACGCAAAGCATCAGATGCCGCGGCGCCTCCGCCCCCCGCGCCGCCAGTCGGCTGCGCACATAGCCCCACAACCACTTGTCCGCCGCTCTCAGCATGAGGAACGAATCCAGGGATACACGGCATTCAGGGCTAACAGCTTCTTGTCCCTCGTCAGAAGATGCGCCGCGCGCCGCTCCGCCAGTTCGACATAGGCGGCATCGTACATCGTCAGACCGTGCAGAGCCGACAAGCGACCCATCCTCAGGACCGTAACCGCCGAAAGCTCCTGGTCTGTTTCCATCGGCAAACCGGTCATGCGGTAGAGTGCGCCCTCCGAATCGTCTGGAGTCAGCCTCTTGCGCGCGACGGCCACACATAGTACGTTACCGACCTCGTACCAGAAGAGAGGCGGAACAGTCAGCCGGACGCTCCCTTGCGCCGCGCGGCGAAGCAGGTTCTCCGCGACCTCCGCACCCTCATCGGACAGCACAAGGGGCATGAACGCGCTGCAATCCACGACCCACAAGTCGGCAGCAGCCTGAATGGGGCTCACGATCGCCGGCCCTCATCTCTCCATTGGAGCAGCTCACGGCTTGACGCGCGGGCGCGCGCGCGAACCTGGCGAAAATAGGCCAGCGACGTGTTCATTTCCTCCGCTCCGGGCTGCTTGTCGGCCTTCGTCAGTCTCGCCACCGTCTTGCCACGACGCTGGATGTCGAAACTCTCGCCTTGTTCAATCCTGCGCAGTAGTTCGCTGAAATGGGTCTTTGCCTCGAATGCGCCAATCGTTGCCATGGCATCCTCCACGTCATGCACCCTACGACAGACAGACCGGTCTGTCAACTAGTTTGTTCCGCTAGCCTCCCCGCAGCCCTGCGAATCCTCCGACCGGAGCGGACGCGCTTCCGCGTCCGGCCGCCCAGGGGTCTGCCCCTGTTCCACTCCTGAATCCCCGGCCTGCATCCCCGGCCCCGGAAGCGGGGCCGCTCCCCTCCGCCCCACACGCGCCGCGCATCCCCGGCCCCGGAGCGGACGCGCTTCCGCGTCCGGCCGTCCAGGGGTCTGTCCCTGTTCCTCTCACTATCCCCGGCCCCGGAAGCGGGGCCGCTCCCCTCCGCCCCACACGCGCCGCGCAACCTCCGCCTGGAGCGGACGCGCTTCCGCGGCCGGCCGACCAGGGGTCTGTCC
>JAQBFL010000362.1:0-5408 GCA_032123415.1 bacterium
GAAGCACACGCTTAATCGTGCACTTCGTCGCACTCTTAACCGACACTCTTAACCGGATACGCTTAATCGACCCGCTTAACCGGCCTTCGGCGTGTGTGCGTGCGCGTGGGCCAATGAAAAATCCCACGGGAAACCCGGAAGGACCTCCCTGAAAGGAGTTCGCCATGTCGGAGCACACATTCATCCCGCCTTACGGCGGTTACGAAAACCTGTTCTCTTACCAGCGGGCGCGGGTGGTGTATCGGGGCACGGTGCACTTCGTGGCGCGCCGGGTGCCGCGCATCTCCCGCACGACCGACCAGATGATCCAGGCCGCGCGCTCCGGCAAGCAGAACATCGTCGATGGCAGCCTGGCTTCCTCTGTGTCCAAGGAGACCGAGATCAAGCTGACGGGGGTGGCGCTGGCCAGCCTGGGCGAATGTGACGGAGGCTTGCGGGAGCGCATGCGACGCGCGCGGCTGGAGTATCGCGATGCGGCGGAAGCCATCGCCTGTCGACGGCAGGAAGCGCGCAGCGCTGCCGCGGGGCGGGGGCGAGGGACGCCCGGGACACTAGGGACGACCGGGACGAGAGCGCACATTGCGCGGCGTGAAGGGGCGTCCCTCGGGTCTCTCGGGTCCCTGATCCTTGCGCGGATCGGACTTTTTCGTTGACCTTCACGCATTTCCGTAATATGCTTAATCATTATTGAGATACTAAACATCGTCCAAACCTGAGGTGCTCTGATGAAGTTCTGCAAGGACAACTCGCTCTCGATCGGCAACACGCCCCTGGTTCAGCTTCGGAAGATCGTGGACGCCGGACGTGTCACGGTGCTGGCCAAGGTGGAAGGGCGCAATCCCGCGTATTCGGTGAAGTGCCGTATCGGCGCGGCGATGGTCTGGGATGCCGAGGAACGGGGCTTGCTCAAGCCGGGGATGGAGCTGATCGAACCGACCAGCGGCAACACGGGCATCGCGCTGGCGTTTGTGGCGGCCGCGCGCGGATACAAGGTCACGCTGACCATGCCCGAGACCATGAGCATCGAGCGGCGCAAGGTGCTGAAGGCCTTTGGTGCCAACCTTGTTCTGACCGAAGGCGCGCGGGGAATGTCGGGCGCGATCGCGAAGGCCGAGGAGCTGGTTGCGGGCGAGCCCGGCCGTTACTTCATGCCGCAGCAGTTCAAGAATCCGGCCAACCCCGCGATTCATGAGAAGACCACGGCGCCCGAGATCTGGGATGCGACCGGCGGCGCGGTGGATGTGCTCGTGGCGGGAGTGGGAACGGGAGGAACGATCACAGGGATTTCCCGGTTCTTCAAGCAGGGCAAGAAAAGGCCCCTGCTCACCGTGGCGGTGGAGCCCGCGAACAGTCCCGTCATCACGCAGAAGCTGGCGGGAGAGCCGCTCAAGCCCGGTCCCCACGTAATTCAGGGCATCGGCGCCGGGTTTATTCCGGACGTGTTGGACTTGACCCTCATCGACCGCGTCGAGAAGGTCCAGAACGAAGAAGCGGTCGAGTATGCCAGACGGCTGGCGCGCGAGGAGGGGCTGTTGAGCGGGATCTCCTGCGGTGCGGCCGTCGCAGTGGCGGCGCGGCTGGCGAAGGAGGATGCGTTCGAGGGCAAGACGATCGTCGTCATCCTGCCGGACTCCGGCGAGCGCTACCTCTCGACCATGCTCTGGGAAGGGTGATGCGTTTTAGCCATTGGCCGCCAGGCGGCCGGCGGGTATACTGACCGGCCTATGGATACCTTGCTTCAACGGATCGAAGGCCCCGCCGATATCGCGCCGCTGGGCGTGGGCGAACTGGAGCAGCTCGCCTCCGAAGTGCGCGCGTTCATGATCGACGCCGTCAGCCGCACCGGGGGGCACCTGGCCGCCAACCTCGGCGTGGTCGAGCTGACCATCGCGTTGCTGAAGACCTTTCAACCGCCGCGCGACAAGATCGTCTGGGACACCAGCCACCAGTGCTATGCGTTCAAAATGCTGACCGGTCGGCGCGACCGGATGCACACGCTGCGGCAGTTCGGCGGGCTGGCGGGTTTTCTGCGGCGCGATGAAAGCCCCTGCGACGCGTTCGGCGCGGGGCATGCGGGCACGGCGCTCTCCGCCGCGCTGGGCATGGCGGCGGCGCGCGACCGGCGCGGCGGGCCGGAGCACATCGTGGCCGTGGTGGGGGACGCCGCGGCGGGCTGCGGCATATCGATGGAGGCCTTCAACAACCTCGCGGGGGCGACGCGCCGGATCGTCGTGATCCTCAACGACAACGAGATGTCCATCTCCAGAAACGTCGGCGCCATGTCCCGCTATCTCGGCGGTCTGCTGGCCAATCCGCGCTACAACCGCTGGAAGCGGTCCGTCGAAACCGTTGCGACGCGCATGCGCATGGGATCGCTGCGCTCGGTGTACTACCGCATGGAGGAGGCCATCAAGAGCCTGTTCCTCGGCAGCGTCATGTTCGAGGAGTTCGGTCTGCGTTACGTGGGGCCGATTGACGGGCACGATTTTCCGAAGCTGCTGGACGCGCTCGAAGTGGCCCGCGAGTCCGACCGCCCGATCCTGTTGCATGTGTCGACGCGCAAGGGCAAGGGCTATCCCTATGCCGAGAAGGAGCCGACGAAGTGGCACGGCACGTCGTGCTTCGACGTCGCCAGCGGCGACCTGACGCCGCCGCCGCCGATGGGGCCGACGTACTCCGCGGTCTTCGGCGAGACGCTCTGCCGGCTGGCCGCGAAAGACGATCGTATTTGCGCCATCACGGCGGGCATGTGCACGGGGACGGGCATGGACCAGTTTGCGGCGCGCTTTCCCGATCGCTTCTTCGATGTGGGCATCTCCGAGGAGCACGGCGCGGTGTTTGCCGCGGGGCTGGCGGCCGAAGGCATGCGCCCGGTCTACGTGCTGTACTCGACCTTCGCGCAGCGCGTGGTCGACTGCGTCATCCACGACATCTGCCTGCAGAAGTTGCCCGTGGTGTTGTGTCTGGACAGGGCCGGGATCGTGGGCGACGACGGACCGACGCACCACGGCATTCTCGACATCGCGTTGTTCCGCGCGTTGCCGAATCTGGTCATGATGCAGCCGGCGGACGAGGCCGAGCTGGCGGACATGCTGTACGGCGCGCTCAAGCTGGACGGGCCGGCGCTGATCCGCTATCCGCGCGGGCGCGGGCCGGGGGTGGCGGCGCCGGCCGAGCCGCGGGACATGCCGATCGGCGTCGCGCAGGTCGTGCGCGAGGGCGGCGACGTGCTGATCTGGGCGCTGGGAGACATGCTGGCCACCGCGGTGCAGGTGGCGGACATCCTGCGGGGAGGGGGGCTGGCCGCGGGCGTGGTCAACGCCCGCTTCATCCGGCCGCTCGATGCGCGGCTGCTGGCGGAGCAGGCCCGCGGCGCGCGCGCGATCGTGACGATCGAGAACGGCGTCGTCGAGGGCGGGTTCGGGTCGCTCGTGGGGGATTTCCTGCACCTCACCGGCTTTGGGGGACGCATGCTCGCGTTCGGGTGGCCGACGCCGTTCGTGCCGCACGGCGGGACGGATCGTCTGCTTGACGAATTCGGTCTGCGGCCGGGTCCGATCGCCGAACGCATCAGGAAAGTCCTGAACGCGGAAACCTGAGGTCTGAACGCTGAAACCCCCGAAACTCAGACTCGACGTGCTGGTGGCCGAACGCGGGCTTGCGGAGAGCCGCGAGCAGGCGCAGCGGCTGATCCTCGCCGGGAGCGTGCGCGTCGATGGCCGGACCGTGACCAAGGCGGGGCAAGCCATCGCCGCCGCGGCGGTGGTCGAAGTGACCGCGCAGCCGCGTTTTGTCAGCCGCGGGGGGGAGAAGCTCGACGCCGCATTCGAGGCGTTCGGCGTGAGCGTCGCGGGGCTGGTGTGTCTCGACGCCGGGGCGTCCACGGGCGGTTTTACCGATTGCATGTTGCGGCGCGGAGCCGAGAGGGTCATCGCCGTGGACGTGGGCAAGGGGCAACTGCACTGGCGCTTGCGCACCGATCCGCGGGTGACGCCGATGGAGGGCGTCAATGCGCGCTACCTGACGGCGGCGATGCTCGACGCCGTCCCGCGGTTCGCGGCGGTCGACTGCAGTTTCATCTCATTGACGAAAGTGTTGCCCGCTGTTATATCCGTCCTTGTACCGGGGTCGTCCGTGGTGGCGCTGATCAAGCCGCAATTCGAGGCCGGGCGGTCCCAGGTGGAGAAGGGCGGGGTGGTGAAGGATCCCGCGGTGCATGAAGCGGTGGTGCGCGCGATACGGGAGTTCGTCGAGGGGCCGTGCGGCGCCCGATGGAGGGGTGTCACGCCGTCGCCGTTGCGTGGTCCGGCCGGCAATATCGAGTTCCTTGCCTGGTTTGAGGTGGCGTCATGAGAAACCTGGGGATTGTAGCCAACTGCGCGAAGCAAAGGGCCGCCGATGTGCTGGCCCGGATTCTGCGCAAGTCAAGCGAGCTGAACATGACCCTGCTGGCCGATCCCGCCACGGCCGAGCTGCTGCCCGCCCTGGCGGCGGCGGACATCCCCGACCTGTTCGAGCGGGTGGACGCGGTCATGGCGCTGGGCGGGGACGGCACCATGCTGAGGGTGGTGCGCGAGATCAACGGTCGTGACCGCCCCGTGATCGGCGTCAACATCGGCTCGCTCGGTTTCCTGACGAGCGTGTCGGAGGACGAGCTGGGCGAGGGGCTCGAATGCCTGGCGTTGGACCGCTTCGTGGTGAGCGAGTGGGCGGTCGCGCAGTGCGAGGTGGTGCGCGGCGGCGTGGTGACCGCGACGTACCGCGCGTTGAACGACGTGGTGGTCGGCAACGGCCCGTCGAACCGCGTCATCACGCTGGATGTACGCGTGGGCGGGGACTACGTCACCTCCTACGTCTGCGACGGGCTGATCGTCACGACGCCGGCGGGCAGCACGGGGCATTCCCTCTCGGCGGGGGGGCCGATCGTGACGCCGCGTTCGCCCGTGTTCGTGCTGAGCCTGATCTGCCCGCACACGCTGAGTTCGCGGCCGGTGGTGATTCCCGACACGACGCCGATCGAGGTCGTGCCGGCGGGCGACAGCGTGCAGGCAGTGCTTTCGGTGGACGGGCAGGTCGGGCAGGCGCTGGCGGCGGGCGACAGCGTGCGGATCCGGCGCGGCGAGGTTGGCGCGCGCTTCGTCCATCTGCCGGGTTACAGTTATTTTGGGGTGCTGCGACAGAAACTGCGCTGGAGCGGCTCGAGCGTCTAGGCGCGGGCGGAGCGAGCAAACGGTGAAGAAGCTGACGATCGACATGGGTGGCGGAGTCCTCATGGACGTGAAGCCGGACACGGTGGTGGGGGCGCTGGCCCCGCCGCCCGAGGACCCGCGCCTGCCGTTCATCGCGGCGTTGGTCAACAACGACCTTTCGTCGCTTTCCTACCCGCTGACGGTCAACGGCTCCGTGCG
>JAQBFL010000363.1:0-16677 GCA_032123415.1 bacterium
GGCCAGCGCGGCGCGGGAGGACTCGGTCTCTGTGGTTGAGGCGCGACGGGCTGTGTCGAGTTCCCGGTTGCGGCGGACTTGCTCGGCGAGGCGCGCTTCGGCGGCCGCGCGGGCGGTTCGGGCCGTGTCGAGCTCCGTCTGAGCCGCCGCAAGGTTGGCCTCGACGGCGGACAGGCGGTCAATCGCCCCGCTGAAAATACGCTCGGTTTCGTCGCGCACGGTGCTCGATCGCCCGTGGCGCAGATCCCGCAGTCGCGAGGTGGGGCGGACGGCGCCGTCGAACACCAGGTCCGAGACGGCGCGCAGATTGATGGGGCCGAAGAAGGAGCCATCCGGAAGTTCGACCTCCCAGTGCATCTGCAGGGCGTCGAGTTTGGGCGCGGGGATCCAGGTTAGCTTGTCGGCGGAAATGGAGTGCGTCGGCGCGACACGACCCTGGCGCGCCCAGGCTGTGAGCGTCCGCGTATCGACCGGCCCAAAAACGGAGCCGTCCTCGAGACGCAGAAACCAGTTCCGAAGGGGTGGGGGGCCGTTCACGGCCTTGCACCTCCTCCGTTCGGGCCGCGGCGGCCGTTCGAATGCGGCTTGCTGTAGACATTCGGTTTGACCGCGACGTACACGGTGTTCTCTCCGAGCTCGTGTTCGATCGCCTCGACAAACTTCTGGGACGGAAGCACGCGCATCGAGGACGCGGTCGTCATGAACGCTTTCTCGCCCGTAGGAAACATGAGGCACACAACGACAGGCGTCAGCCCCGGATGCGACTCGATGATTTTCCTGACGCGCGCGAGACGGTCGTCATCCAGCGTAGCCGTGGGAATGTGGATGGAAAGGCGCGTCGTGAAGACGCGCGGGGCATCGACCAGCCGGTAGATTTCCTGCGCCACGATCTTGGGCGGCTCGTCGCGTCGCGACACATCGCCGCAGACCAGGATGGCGGCGTCCTGTTCCAGGACCTGCGCATAGTTCTTGTAGCACTCGGGGAAGACGAGGACCTCGGCGGTGCCGTCGAGATCCTCGATGGTCAGGATCGCCATGGACTCCTTGGACTCCTTCGTGACGCGTTTGGACAGTTTGGAGAGCATGCCGGCGACGCGCAGCGGGGTGCGATCCGTGGTCTGGGCCATCTCCTTGAGCGAGGCTGTCCGGTAGTTGGCGATCAACCAGACATACTGGGTCAGCGGGTGCCCGGTCATGTAGGCGCCCAGGAGTTCCCGTTCGCCGGCGAGCAGCTCGTTGTCATGCCAGGGCGCGCGGTCCGGCAGGTCTGCGTCGGGATCGCCCGCGCCCGGCGCGCTCTCGATCAGTCCGAACAGGCTGCCCTGGCCCGAGGCGCGGTCGCGCTGGGCCGCGGAGGCGCGGGACATGGCGAAATCGATCCCGGCAAAGAGCCGGGCGCGGTGCATGCCCAGGGAGTCAAACGCGCCCGCGCGCACCAGGCTTTCCAACACCTTCTTGTTCGCCTGCTGCCCGTCGACGCGGGAGCAGAAGTCCACGAGGCTCTTGAACGGGCTACCCTGGTTCCGCTCGCCGACGATGGCCTGGGCGGCGCCTGCGCCGACGTTCTTGATGCCCGCCAGGCCGAAGCGGATGCCATGGTCCTCGGGCTGGAAGCGCACGGCTGCGTGGTTGACGTCGGGCGGCAGTATCTTGAGCCCCATCTTGTCGGCCTCCGCCATGAAGACAGGGATCTTGTCCGCGTTTCCGATCTCGCCGGAGAGGAGCGCGGACATGTATTCGGCGGGGTGGTTGGCCTTCATGTAGGCCGTCTGGTAGGCGATGATGGCGTAGCCCGCGCTGTGAGCCTTGTTGAAGCCGTAGCCCGCGAACTTCTGGATGTTGTCGAAGATGCGCGCCGCCAGCTCCTCATCGATGCCGTTCGTCCGGGCGCATCCCTCGACGAACGAGGCGCGCTGTTGGCGCATGGTGTCCTCGTCCTTCTTGCCCATGGCGCGACGCAAAATGTCAGCCTGGCCGAGCGAATAGCCGGCCAGCACGTTGGCGGCCCGCTGGACCTGTTCCTGGTAGACCATGACGCCGTACGTCTCCTTGAGGATCGGTTCGAGCAGCGGGTGATCGTAGCGGATGCGCGTCTTGCCGCTCTTGCGGTCGACGTAGTCCCCGAGCATCTTCATTGGGCCCGGCCGGTAAAGCGCGATCATCGCGATCAGGTCCTCGATGCGGTTCATGCTCACGCGGCGGATGAGGTCGCGCATGCCCGTGCTTTCAAGTTGGAACACGCCGATCGTGTCGCCGCGGCTGAGGAGGGCGAAGGTCGGCCGGTCGTCCAGCGGCAGGTTTTCGAGATCGATGCGCAGGCCCTTGGTTTGCCGGACGCGATCGACCGCCTCCTTGAGCACCGTCAGGGTCTTCAGCCCCAGGAAGTCCATCTTCAGCAGGCCGATGGCCTCGACGGCGTTCTTGGCGTACTGCGTCACGGGCTGGTGGTCTTTATCGACCGTCAGCGGCACCAGGTCGATCAGCGGGCGTTCGCCGATGACCACGCCGGCGGCGTGCGTGCCGGGATTGCGGTACAGGCCTTCGAGCACGAAGCCGTAGTCGAGGATGCGCTTGCAGTCGGGGTCCGTCTCGTAGAACTTGCGGAAGTCGGGGCTGTCCTTCATCGCCGTTTCGAGCGTGATCTTCGGGTCGTCGGGGATGGTCTTGGAAATGCGGTCGCACTTGGCGTAGGGGATTTCCAGGACGCGGCCGACGTCGCGCACGACGGTCTTGGCCCCCAGCGAACCGAAGGTGATGATCTGGGCCACCCGGTCGCCGCCGTACTTGCGTTTGACGTACTCGATGACCTCGCCGCGGCGGTCCATGCAGAAGTCGATGTCGAAGTCCGGCGGCGAGACGCGTTCGGGGTTCAGAAACCGCTCGAAGATCAGGTCGTAGTGGAGCGGGTCGATGGCCGTGATGCCGAGGGCGTAGGCGACCAGGCTGCCGCCGCCGGAGCCGCGTCCCGGGCCGACGGGGATGCCCTGTTCGCGGGCGTAGCGCATGAAATCCCACACGACGAGGAAGTAGGGCAGGAAGCCGGTCCCGGCGATCACGGCGATTTCGTGGCGCAGGCGCTCGACGATTTTCCGTTCGCGGTCGTTCTTCGGCTGCTCCGTGTCCTCCAGTCCGTAGTGCCGCCGCAGTCCCTCGGCGGCGATCTTGGAGATGAACTCCAGTTCGCTGACGCCCTCGGGAAGGTCGTAGGTCGGGAAGTGGAGCTTATCGAACTCCATTTCAACGTTGCAGCGGTTGGCGATTTCGAGCGTGCGTTCGACGGCGCCGGGAAACTCGCGGAAGAGCGGGTGCATTTCCGCGTGGCTCTTCAGGTAGAACTCGTCGCTGCTGTAACGCATGTGCTTGGCGTCGCTCAGGACGGTCCCGGTCTGGAGGCAGAGCAGCACCTCGTGGGCGCGCGCGTGTTCCTTCTTCAGGTAATGCACGTCGTTCGTGGCGACGATCTGAAGTCCCGCGCGGCGGGCGACCTGCTGCATCAGGCCGTTGACCTTGCGCTGTTCCGGGATGCCATGGTCCATGACCTCCAGGAAGAAGTTCTCCTTGCCGAGAATGTCCGCGTAGACGCCCGCCGACCGCACGGCGTCGTCCAGGCGTTCGTCAGCCAGAGCGCCGGCCACCTCGCCTTTGAGGCAGGCGGAGAGGCCTATCAGCCCCTCGTGGTGTTTCGCCAGGATGTCGCGATCGATGCGTGGCTTGTAGTAGAGGCCTTCGATCTGGGCCAGCGAGACGAGCCGGGACATATTGTAGTAGCCGGCGGTCGTCGAGGCGAGCAGGACGAGGTGATAGGTGCCGTGCTGCTTGGCCTGATCCCCGCGGTCGAACCGGCTGCCGGGGGTGATGTAGACCTCGCAGCCCAGGATGGGGCGGATGCCCTTCTTGCGGGCGGCCTGGTAGAACTCGACGGCGCCGTACATGACGCCGTGATCGGTCATGGCGACGGCAGGCATTTCCTCGGCGGCGCAGGCCGCGACGAGCCGGTCGATCTGGCAAGCGCCGTCCAGAATGCTGTAGCACGTGTGCAGGTGCAGATGTACGAAAGGGTCTTTCTTCACCGTGGGGCGATGATACAGAAAGGGCGGCGGCGGGGGAAGCGTTTTTGCCCGTGCAAGGCCCGAAGGAGCCGCGAAGCCTGTCGTCGCGCGGTCCGCTCCGTCCGGCTCCGGCGGCTACAGTCCCAGCTCGCCCTGCGCCCCGGCGGCATGGGAGACCGGCACGCCGAACTTTTCGCAGAGTGCGTCGAGCTTGGCGAGGTAGTAGGGGACGTTCTCGTCGCGGTTCGCGGGATCCCAGTCCGAGGTCAGTTTCGCGGCCTCGTGGACGGCGACGTTCTTACGCGTTCCGGCGACGTAGTAGGCCACCTGGTCTCCCGCGCGGTACGTGCGTGCGGCCTTCAGGGCCAGCTCGTATGCGGCATTGCGGGCGCGGTTGCCGCCGCCCACCTTGGCGCGGTACGTGGAAGGGGCGTCCTGCAGCCGTTCGGTCTTGGCGAGCCGAGCGATCTCCCATCGCCGGCCGGAGATGGCGTCGGCGAAACGCTTGCGCAGCGCGGTCGCCTCGTGGTCGCGGCCCTCCAGCTTCAGGCGCAGGAGTTCTTCGAGAAACTCGCGCTGAAACGGTTCCAGACCGCGCGATTTCAGGGCGGCGCCCTTGACGACCATTTCGCCGTCCCAGCCCAGCAGGGCGTAGTTCTTCATCTTGTAGCTGAACATCGAGCGATACTCGCCATCGAACTCGACCTCGATGCCGTCAGGCAGTCCGCCGGCGAACGCCTTGCGGAATTCCTCCAGCGCGCGGTTCGGCTTGCCGGCCTGGACCGCGCAACCGGGGGGGGGCACGAAGTAGATGCCGTCGGTGTCGATTTCGACGACTTGCGCGCCGCGCTCCTTGAGCCAGGCAATCATCGCGCGCAGCAGCTCGCGCCCCTCGGCGGCGACCCGTTCCGCGGCGTCGAAATCGGCAAAGCGCGCCTGCGAGAAGCCGAGATAGCCGTAGAAGGAGTTGATCAGCACCTTGAGCGTGGACTGGAGCGCCTCGCTGTCCGCCTTCTCCCGCGCGTCGCGGCTGTGCGTCATGCGGTCCTTGGCCTCGACGCGGAAGTCGCGCAGACGCTGCAGGAGCTTCAGGAACACATCGAGATCGTCGCACGCGGGCGCGATGTGGCGGCTGAGCATGAGCGAGGGGTAGAGGGAGCGCACGTCGCAGTGGTGCACGTTGTGCACGAGCCCTTCGACGAACATGTCCGTGTAGCCGCCGGAGAACGTGCGCGCGGCGCCCGGCGTCGGCAGCGCGTGCCCCTGCCGCAGGTACTCGCGGATCAGCAGCGCGTCGATCCGTGTGCCGGTCCCGCGCACGGCGACATTCTGATACGAGAACGGCAGCAGTTGAGCCTGGAAGAACCATGGGCGCGAGAGCAGGTCGCTGACGCCGCGCGTTTCGAGCGCGTCGTCCTGGCAGTAGCGCATGACGCGCTCCGGATCGCGCTCGAACTCGCGCGTGATGGAACCGCCGTCCACGTAGGTTCGGGACGGGGCGGCGACGCCGAAGTGGACAGCCACGTCCTTCAATCCGAAGCCGGACAGGGAGCGGTGGCTGATGTCGTAGGCCTGAACGAGGAAGTACGTGTCGATCACGTGTCGTCCGAAGATGTCGAAGCGGTCATAGGCGAGGGTGCGCTCGCCGAACGTCACGCGTCCCGAGCGGCGATCCGGGACGCTGCCGTCGCGTCCCAGGGCCAGTTCGACGCCGTGCAGCGCCGCGCGTTCGGCGATGTAGGGCAGGTCGAAGTTGAAAAGGTTGTGCCCCTCGATCACATCCGGGTCGCGCGCGCGGACCGCTTCCACGAAGCGGCGCAGCAGGTCAGGCTCGTCCAGCTCCGCGCCGGAGAGGACGGTCTGCCAGCCCGTGCTGTCGCTCAGGGCGATGGCCACGATGCGGTCCTCGGCGCGCGCCGCGTTGCAGAAGTCGAACCCGGGCGCGGTCAGGCACTCGATATCGACCTGCATGCGGCGCAGGTCCTCGAAACGCAGGCCGAGGAACAGCGTGAGGCCGCTGGAAATCAGGTGCTGCTGGACGGGGTCGTTGAGAAACAGGTAGGGCGCGTCGGGTGCGGACGGCTTGGCTCCCGATCTTGTGGACAGCCAGTCGCGAAGCTTTTCGGCGGCTTTCCAGTTGGGAACCCGCGCCAGCACATTGAGCGGACCGTTGCCCTCCAGCGCCCGCGGCTCGTGGGGCAGGGGGCATCCGTCCAGCAGGCGCCCTTCGGCGACGATGAAAGGCGCGAACGGTTCCTCGCGCCGCGACACGTCGCCTCCCTCGCGGAAGAAGAGCGCCATCCGGTCGCCGTTCGAATCGGGCAGATGCTCGACGGCCACCAGCCGCTCCTCGCCGCGGGTCCCGTAGAGCAGTTCGTCCGTTGCCGGCTTCATCAGCGGTCCCTGTGACGGGCCGAGAACCCGACCGACGGAAACGCTGTCAGGTACAGTTCGATCATGGCCAGCCATTCTTCGTCCTGTTCCGTTCCGTCGGATTTCGTGTAACCCGGCAGCACCGACACGCCCGTGCGCACGGACATGCAGTCGAGGTTGCGCTGGACGTATCCGCCGACCTCCTCGGCGCGGCTATCCTCGAACTCGTAGCGGGCGAAGGTGTTCAAGTCCCAGTTGCGGTTCGGAAAGACGGTGAAATTCGCGGCCAGCAGGCTGGATTCGTCGCGGCGGAAACGGTACTCCGTGGCGGTCTCCCACCAGGTCCGGCGCGCGAGGCGCAGCCGGATGTTGAACCGGTCCAGCTCGGACTCGTCGAGGTCGTAGCGGACGTCGGCATCGATGCGCACCGGCTTCGTGGGCATGAACTCGACCGTCGCGTAAAGGTCGTCCACGCCCTTCTCGTTGTCGCCTTCGTCGTCGAGGCGGTACCATGTGTAGGTATCCAGATTAAGCAGAGTGGCCGGCCGGTCGTCGCGCTTGGTCTGATAGGTATTGCGCACGCCCAGCTTGACGTTGTGCTGCTCGCCGAGCGCGTCGACGGCGTCGAACTGCGGGATCTGGTCGGGGGTCAGCGACGGCTCCGGCACGAAGGTATAGTTCGCGTAGGGCTCGACCACGTGACGCAGCGGCGAGAAGTGGCCGCCATCCCAGGTCTTGAAGGCCTTGAAGGAGACCTCGAACCCCAGTTCGACCATGGACCGCATGTCGGCGCCGGTGTCGACCGAGCGGGACACGGTGTTCGTGGACTCCGTCACGACGACGACCGTGCCCGTGCTGCCGTCGGCGCGGACGACCTGGTTGGTCTGGAAGGCCCGGACCAGCTCGAGGGTCTCGGCCCATTCGACGGTTTCCGAGTAGTAGGTGCCGCGCCAACCGGCGCGGGGGATGACGTTGAGGAAGCCGCCGAAGCGCGCGGGGCGATAGACGGTGTGGGCGGTATCGAAGCGGAATGCCGAGTAGTTTTCGTTGGTGGAGCCTTCCGCGTAGAGCCGTTCGAGAAAACCGGCCGAGGTTGCGCCTTCGTAGTAGACGCGGGAATCGGCGAGCTCGCGCCGCAGAAAGTCCGCGGAAAGCTCGGGCAGCCGGTCCAGGTCGTCGTAGAAATCGTTGAGGCGCTTGCGCGCCTGGACGCCGGCGGTGAAGGAATCGCCGCGGTAGGTATAGACCACGAAGTTGTCCGGCTGGTTGGCCTTGCGGTAGTCGCGGCGGAAGAAGTCCTTGAGCACGTCCGGGTCGCTGAGGTAGTCGGCGCTGACCTGGATGGTATCGCGGTCGCCGAGCGAATGACCGTGCTCGAAGCGCACCCGGTAGCGTTCGTTGTCGATGTCCGTACGATCGGCATCCTTGCCTTCCAGGGGTTCCTTGTCGTCGAGGGTGTAGCCTTCGATGGCGCCGCTCCAATCGCCGCGCGGATCGCGCCACTTGAGGTCCTGGCCGAAAGCCACGCCGCGCTTGGAGCGGTAGTCCACGTGTGTCTCGCTGCGCAGCGCCGGGTTGAGGCGGGCGCGGTAAGACGTGAGGAGGATGGCGCCCATGCGGCTGCCGTAGCCGGGGTAGACGCGGAAGCCGGTGCTGCCGTCCAGGTCCCAGCGCCAGATCGGCCAGTAGAAGGCCGGGATGGGGCCGAACCAGACCACCGCGTTGCGGCCGGTCATGCGGCGGCCGGGGGTGATCACGACGCGCGAGGCGGTGATGCGGTAGTGCGCGCTGCCCGGCGCGTTGGTGCAGGTCGTGACCGAGGCGCCGGAGGCCGCGATCGTTCCGTCGGCCATCCGTTCGCTACGCGCGCCGGAGAGGACGAAGGGCTCCGAACGGACCGAGGGGGACTCGATGGAGCTCTCGCCGGTGTTGAAGTTGTAGCGCAGGTCCGTCCCCGTCCAGGGCGAGGCATCGGCCGAGGGCTGGAACATGATGGCGCCGTAGGCCACGGCTTCGCCCGTCTCGACGTTCACGCGCACCCGCTGTGCGCGGAGCACGGCCTCGCCGCGACGGACGACGACGTTGCCGACGGCGGTGACGATTCCCGTCTGCTGGTCGTACGACAGATCCTCTCCGTCCACGACGATGCGCTCGGCTTCGGCCGCGACCGCGGGCGACTGCTGGGCGGCCGCGGGAACCGGCCACGCCGCGCCCGTGAGCAGGAGCGCCGCCAGGGCGGGCGCGAGCCGCGCGGCGCCGCGCGGGTTGACGAGTAGCCGCAATCCCGGCACACGCTGCCGGGTCGCGGGGTGGTTGACGCAGGTTGTTGACATGTCCGACCTCATTCTTCTTGCTCCGTTCCCGGCCGCGGGCGCCTGCCCCGCGGCGGCCGACTACGCGGTTCAGGCGTGTTCCGGTGTTGCGTAAAAGACCTCGCCGCTCTGTCCGTCCATGATCGCGAAGTACTCCACGTGGCGGCTCGGGTCCGAGCGGAAGCTCAGGCGGCCGGCCAGGCGCTTCTCCAGTTCCACCAGGAACTGCTCGTCCTCCGTCCTCAGCCGCTGCAGAACGCGCGGATGCACCACGATCTGCAGCGCGTGCTGTTCGCGTCCGTTCGTGGAGTGCTTGCGCAGCACCGCGGCGATCTTGCGCTGAATCTCGACGCTCATGCTCAGCGGCGAGCGGATGCTGCCGTGCCCCTGGCAGTAGGGGCAGTCGACGAACATGGAGGACAGGATGCCGGCCTCCGCCCGCTGCCGCGTCATCTCGAGAATGCCGAGATCAGAAATCTGCAGCACGTTGGTCCGCGCGCGGTCCCGCCGCAGGGCGTTCTTCATGGCGCGGTACACCGCGGTCTGGTGCTTGCGGCTGCGCATGTCGATCAGGTCGACGACCACGATGCCGCCGATGTTGCGCAGGCGGAGCTGCCGCGCCACCTCTTCCACCGCCTCGGTGTTGACCTGCAGAATGACGTCCTCCTGCGAGCCCGAGCCCTTGTGCCGGCCCGTGTTCACGTCGATCGCGATCAGCGCCTCGGTTTCGTCCAACACGATGCAACCGCCCGACTTCAGGGGCACCTTGCGGCGCATCGCCTCGTCGAGCTGCCGTTCCACCTCGTAATGCTCGAAGACGGGCATCGCCCCGTCGTAGAACTGCACGCGCGATTTGACCCGCCGCGAGATGCGCGACGCCATTTCCTTGATTCTCTCGAACTTCTCGCGGGAGTCAATCACAATGCGATCGACATCCTCGGTCAGCCAGTCGCGCACGACGCGCTCGACCAGGTCGGGCTCGGCGTAGACGCAGCAGGGGCCGGTCTGGTGCAGGGTGGCCTGCTGCATGGCTTCCCAGACGTAGAGCAACCCCTTGAGGTCGCGTACGACGCTGCGCTTGGAGCAGCTCAAGGCCGCGGTCCGGATGATCAGACCGAGACCCTCGGGGACGGGCAGGCGGTTCAGCAGCTTCTTCAGCCGGGCGCGCTCCGCTCCGTCTTCGATCTTGCGCGAGACCCCCTTGAGCTTGGCGCCGGGCATCATAACCAGGTACCGCCCGGGGATGCTGATCCCGGCCGTCACGCGTGGGCCCTTGGTTCCGATGGGCCCCTTGGTGACCTGCACCACGATCTCCGAGCCCGTCGGGAAGCGCTTTTCGATGTCCTCGTTCGTGTAGCGCTTGCGGCGGCTGGTCTTGCGCTTGGGCTGGTCCTCGTCGACGTCCAACAGCTCGTCGTCGTCCGGGATCATGTCCCAGTAGTGCAGGAAGGCGTTCTTCTTGAGCCCGATGTCGACGAACGCCGCCTGCAGGTCATGCTCGAGGTTCTGGATCTTGCCCTTGAAGACGCTGCCGACGATGCGATCCTCGGTGGGATGCTCGACCTGGTATTCCTCCAGGCGTCCATCCTCGAGGACCGCTACGCGTGTTTCGAGTGCCTCCGCGTTGACGATGATCTGCCGTTTGGTTTTGTCCTTCTTGCCCCATCCGAATAACGAGAACTTCATCTAACTCCCTTCCTGTCCTGTTTTCCGCCGCGTGCTCATAGGAGCAATCTGCGCGGCGACCTCACATACACACTCTGCAACAACCCAAGCGCCACCATGGTCGTCACCAGGAACGACCCTCCGTAACTGAACAACGGCAGGGGCAGGCCGACGATCGGCATGATCCCCACCGTCATGGCCACGTTGATCCACACGTGGAAGAACAACATGGTCAGAATCCCCGTCGCCAGCAGCCGGCCCATGGTCTCCGGCGAGTTGATGGCGATGTGCCAACCGCACAACAGCAGGGCCGCGAACAGTAGCAGAACCGCCGTCGCCCCCGCAAACCCGGTCTCTTCCGCGATGACCGAGTAGATGAAATCCGTCGGCGCCACCGATCGCGGCAGAAAACCGAGGATGTTCTGAGTTCCTTTGAGAAAGCCCTTGCCCCACAGGCCGCCCGAGCCGACGGCGATGCCGCTTTGCGTGCGGTTCCAGCCCGCCCCGAGCGGATCGCGCTTCGGCCAGATCAGTGTGCGGATGCGTTCCTGCTGGTAGCCCGAAAGCGGGACCGCCTGCTCGATGCGGGTGCGCAGGGACTCGTCCAGTTCCAGGACTTCGGGCAGCACGATGCCGCCCATGACCAGCGCGGCCATGAGCAGGCCGGCCGCCACGAGCCCGCCGACGTATTTCAGGGGGGCGCCGCCGACGAAGAGCATGACGAGCATGGGCGGCACGAAGACCAGCGAGCTGCCGAGGTCGGGTTGATTGAGCACCAGAAGGAGCGGAGCGGCGACCACGAGCAGGATGCCCGCGAACGTGCGGAACCGTGTCGTGTCGACTTCCGGAAGGCTCAACAGGTGGGCGAGGAAGATGAGTGTCGCCAGCTTGGCGGGCTCGGACGGCTGAATGCCGAAGCCGGTTCCCGGCACCATGAGCCAGCGGCGCGCGCCGTAGATCGTCCTTCCGGTTGTGAGGACCAGGATCAGCATGGCCACGGCGCCGATGTAGAGCGCCCAGGCCCAGCGCCCCAGGCGGCGGTAGTCGTAGAGCGCCGCGACGAAATAGCCGACCGTGCCGATGCCGATCCAGAAAATCTGCTTGCGATAGAGCGTCTTGACGGGCAGGTCATCGCTCACGTAGCAGGCGCTGTAGATAAAGAGCACGCCGGCCGCCAGGGCCAGGGCCAGCGGCACCAGCATCGGCCAGTGCATGCGTTTTAGCAACCGCCAGACATGCTCCATCCGGTTCATGCGTCGGCCCTCCCCGCCGCTCGGGCGCCGTGCTCCAACCCCATGCCGGCCGCGGTCTGCCGCCGGGTCTCGATGGCCAGCACGGACTCCATCAGCGTCCGCACGAGGGGGGCCACGGTTTGCCCGCCGGAGTCGCCATCTTCGACGATCATGGCGAGGGCATACCGGGGGGCATCGAACGGCGCAAAGGCAATCATCCAGGTATGCTTGCCGCGGGCGCCGCGCGGTCCGAATTCCGCCGTGCCGGTCTTGGCGCCCATCTCCATGCCGTCCACGCGTGCGTTGCGCCCGGTGCCCGTGCGGGATTGGACCACG
The DNA here is from genome assembly GCA_032123415.1 of bacterium. GTDB lineage: Bacteria > Verrucomicrobiota > Kiritimatiellia > UBA8416 > JADHWI01 > JAQBFL01. The sequence continues at coordinate 11,968 of JAQBFL010000363.1, forward strand.
TCGTACATGCCGCCGCGCACGACAGCGAGGATCGACGCGGACCAGGCCAGACGGTTGACCACCTCTCCCTCGGTCGTCTGGCCCAGGAGCAGGCGAGGCCGGTAGAGGGTTCCGCCGTTGGCGATGGTTGCCGTCAGAACGGCCATCTGGAGCGGCGTGACGCTCAGGGCGCCCTGACCGATGCACACGTTGCAGGTGTCCCCGGCGCGCCAGGCGTCGCCCATCGTGCGGCGCTTCCAGGCATCCCCCGGCAGCAGGCCGGACGATTCGGCGGGCAGCTCGATGCCGGTGCGCCGGCCGAGGCCCAGGGCGTCGGCCACGCGCTCGATCCGCTCGTACCCGGTGGCCATGCCGAGGCTGATGAAGTACGTGTTGCAGGACTGCTCGATGGCCTTGCGCATGGCGATGACGCCATGGCCCCAGCGATGCCAGCAAGCGATGCGGGTGTTGCCGATCAGGTAGTAGCCGGGGCAGTCGTACTCCGTGTCCGCATCCGCGCGCCGGTTGACGAGGGCCGCGAGGGCCACGACGGGCTTGAAGACGCTGCCGGGCGGGTAGATGCCGCTGACGGCGCGGTTGATCAAGGGGCGTTGCGGATCGTTCAGGAGCCGTTTCCAGTCGCTCGAAGCGATGCTCGGGCTGAACAGGTTTGTGTCGAAGGTGGGGCTGCTGGCCATGGCCAGCACGTCCCCGTTGCGTGGGTCGAGCACGACCACGGCCCCTCGCAGACCTTCCAGCGCCGCGGCGGCGGCCTGCTGAATCTCGGCGTCCACCGTCAGGCGCAGGGAGCGGCCCTCGCGCGGCGGCATGTTCATGATCTCCTCGTGCTTGAAGCCCGATGCGTCCACGCGCAGCAGCCGGCCGCCGGCCTGGCCGCGCAACGCGGTGTTCATCGAGCGCTCGACGCCGACCTGGCCTTCCATTTCCGGGATGTAGTAGTGGTACGGCTCCAGTGGGGTCTCGGGCGGCTCCGCGGAACCGACGTAGCCGAGAATGTGGGCCATGCTTTCGCCGAAGGGGTACTCGCGGACGGGCTCGACGTAGACATCCACGCCGGGTTCGACCGCGCTGCGTTCGGCCCAGCGGGCGAGGGCGTCGGAGTCCACGTTCCGCCAGGCCAGCAGCGGGATCGGCATGCGTCGGCGCAGATGCGTGCGGATGGCCTCGCGGTCCAGTTCCGTGGGCAGTTCCAGCACGGCCGAGAGGCGTTCGATCGCGTGCTCGATGGCGTTGACGGTGTTGGACATGCTGCCCGGACGGCGCAGTTCCTCCACGAAGAGCGCGATGCTGTAGCTGGGCTTGTTGCGGGCCACGCAGACGCCGTGGCGGTCGTAGATCGTGCCGCGCACGGCGGGCAGGCGGACGCGGCGCACGCTCTGCCGGTACTCGCTGCTGGCGTACTGCGCGTTGCGCACAATCTGCTCGCGCCACAGCGCTCCCGTCAGCACGAGGAAAGTGGACAGCATGGCCGCCATGACGCCCCGCGTCCTGGCGATTTCGCCCTTGAGCGTGGTTGTTGCGCTACGGCTCAATGTCACTCACGCTTTCGCGGGTCAGAATGTTGCCCGCATACCCGTCCAGCCCGCACGCCGCGATGTAGACCAGCGGCGCCGTCCACATGCCGAGCACCGCCGTCCAGAAGGTCTTCGTGAGAGCCCACCCGGCCCCGTATCGAATCGCGCCGGACCAGCTCAGCCAGGCCCACAGGCTCAGGCAGAGCAGGACGCCGGCGCCGCCGCCGATCAAGGAGAGAGAGAGCGGGTGATCACTGGACACGACGTGGGCGAACCGCGAAACCACGAGTCCCATGACGGCGAAGCATGCCGAGGAGACGCCCATGGGGATCAGGCTGGTTCCGTCCTGGATCATCCCTGCCAGCAGCGCGGCCAGCAGCATGCGCGACTTCTCGCGGCGCAGGGCGTAATAGAGCGTGACGGCCAGCAACAGGGGCGCCTTGGCCTGACCCATGAAGACGAGCGTGGGCTGCAGGGTCTGCAGCGCGGCCGCGGACAGCAACAGCAGCGCCATGACGATGAAGTTCATGGCTGCCGCCCTCCGTCCTTGAGAATGACGAACACATGCCGCAACTCGTCGAGACGCGCCGCGGGAAGGATATCCGCCTGTTGGTAGAGGCCGGACGGGTCGATTCCCGCCGTGACGACGTGTCCCACCAGAAGCCCTTCGGGATAGACTCCGCCGAGCCCCGACGTGACGACCTCCAACCCCTGGCGCAGAGGAAGATCGCGCGCCGCGAATTGCAGCCGCAGCATACCCGGCGCGTAGAGCAGCTCCAGTCCGGCCACACCCTCGCGCAGCGGGCCGGCGCCCTGCACGATGCCGAAGCCCCGCGTGGCCGGCACGCGGGAGGAAACCCTGCAGTTTGGATCCGTGATCAATAGAACCTCGGAAGAGTGCTCCGCCACGGAGATCGTCTTGCCGATCAGGCCGTCGGCCGTGACGACCGCCAGGTCGGTGTCCAGCCCGTCGCGCCGGCCGCGGTTCAGCCGGACCGTCTGCCACCACCCGCTGATCTCGCTGCGGGCTATGACCTGGCACAGGGCCATGCGGGACGCGGATTGCCGCACGAAGCCTGCCAGTTGGCGCAGTTCGGCAGCGTCCGACGAATCGGCCTCGCGGCGGCGCAGTTCCATGCGCAGGGCCGCGATTTCCTCTTCGAGCCGCCGGATGTCCTCGTCGGTTTCGCTCGCCCTGCGCACGAGCGCAAGCACCCGCACCGCGTGGTGGACTGCCAGAGACATGACATTCTGGAATGGCGCCACGTTCTCGCCGACCGCCTGCCTGACCGCCATTTCGGCGGGCAGGGGCAGGTTCAGCAAGACGGCCATCACAAACAGAATCAGAACGATCGAAATACGACGTCGCCTCACGGCGGTCCCTCACGGGAGGTCCCATGCGGCGGCAGGTGACGGACGGACGCAGCGCGTCGTCCGAAGCGTGTCAGTGCGCTCAACCGCGTTCCAAAGCGGTCCGGCGCAGGAAATCAAGCTCGTTCAGAACCACCCCGGTTCCCTCTGCGACGGCGCTCAGGGGATCGTCCGCCACATGCACGGGCAACCCGGTTTGCTCGGCGATCAGCTTGTCCAGCCCGCGCAGCAGTGCGCCGCCGCCCGCGAGGACCATGCCACGGTCCACCAGGTCGGCCGAGAGTTCGGGAAGACAACGTTCCAGGGTGATTCGAATGGCGTCGATGATCGAGGAGATAGGCTCCTGAAGGGCTTCGCGGATCTCCTCGGACGTAATGGTCAACGTCTTCGGAAGCCCCGCCACCAGATCCCGCCCCTTGACCTCCGTCGTGGTCTCCTGTTCGAGCGGGTAAGCTGAACCCATCGTGATCTTGATCTCCTCGGCCGTGCGTTCGCCGATCATCAAATTGTACACACGCTTCATATACTGGACGATGCATTCGTCCATCTCGTCACCGCCAACGCGGACGCTCCGACTGAAAACAATTCCGGCCAGCGATATCAGCGCCACTTCCGTTGTGCCGCCGCCGATATCCACAATCATGTTGCCGGCTGGTTCCTGCACCGGCAACCCCACGCCGATGGCTGCGGCCATCGGCTCTTCGATCAGGTATACCTCCCTTGCGCCCGCATGCACCGCCGAATCCTTGACAGCCCGTTTCTCCACTTCGGTGATGTCGCTGGGAACGGCGATAATGATGCGCGGCTTAACCAGTTTGTGTTTCGTGCTGACCTTCTTGATGAAGTATCTCAGCATCGACTCCGTGATCTCGAAATCGGCGATGACGCCCGCTTTCATCGGGCGGATGGCGATGATGTTGCCGGGCGTACGGCCCAGCATGCGCTTGGCCTCTTCTCCGACGGCCAGGATGCGCTTCGTTCCGGCCTGGATGGCCACGACCGACGGCTCACGCAGCACGATCCCACGGTCCTTGACGTACACCAGAGTGTTCGCGGTACCCAGATCGATGCCTACATCGTTGGAAAACCAACTCGCAAGATTGCCAAACATGAGTTTCTCACACCACGCAACCGGCTCGTTCCGGTTCACGGCACGCCATTCGCCACTGTCGCCCCGCCAAGGGCAAGACGTCTCCCGAATCGCGACACTTTGCCCCATTTCGCCCACACCGTCAAGCACAAGAATCGACAGCGTTGACGGCGTGCGAGGCGCGTGCGATAGTCCCTCCGTTCGAGGTGCGGAGGATGTTGTCGATGAAGTGGACGTGGGACGCCATGTCGCGTGTCGTGGAGGAATCGCGGGCTCGACTGCTGCGTGAACTGCCGGTGGCGCTACGGCAGGCGGCCGGTGAGATCGATCGAGAGGTCATTGCGCGCGCCTTGAGCCACAGCGTGCAGGGAACCCTCGCCCCGGAACTACGCAACCAGAACGAAGTGGGTTTCCTCAACACCGTGGCGCGCGTCACGATGCGCGGGTTGACCAGCGTCAACCGCGTGCCGGCGACCGCGGAATACGGATGAGTCTCCCGCAAATGGGTCCATTCCGACGGACTCGCACTTTTCGTTTGTGATTTGCGGCGAATGAACGCAACATGGTGGCCTTTGAAGTGGCGGGATGCCGGAGAGCGACGAAAGGAGCCGTATTTCGATGGCGAAGAAGCAGCGGGCGCGGTCGGCGTATGCGGAGGCCGGGGTCGATATTGACGAGAAGATGGATGGGCTCGACCGGATCAAGAGGATGGTTCGAGGAACCCGTACCCTCGGC
>JAQBFL010000364.1:0-2677 GCA_032123415.1 bacterium
GACCAGGGCTTGTCCTTTGTCCCCTGGAACGGGGACCTTGCCCCCTGGAACGAGGACTTTGCCCCCTGGAACGGGGACCTTGCCCCCTGGAACGGGGACCTTGCCCCCTGGAACGGGGACCTTGCCCCCTGGAACGGGGACCTTGCCCCCTGGAACGAGGACTTTGCCCCCTGGAACGGGGACTTTGCTCGCTCGTCTCATGGCCCGGCCCCTTCCGTCCCCACCGCGCAGGCCATCGTCATCGGCTCCTCGCCGCCCAGGGCGACGGACCACCGCCCGCACTCCTGCCCGACCGCCTCACCTGCGATGACGATGACCACGCGGCACTCTGGCGTGTGGCCCGGCGGGATGACGAAGAAGAAAGCGACGCTCTGGCCTGGGTGGAGCGTCTGCTCGCTCGTGGCTCCCTGGCGCAGCAAGGTCCCCTCGCAGCCGGCCTCGACCACCAGCGGGGACGTGGCCCTGGACAGGCGCGCCTCGATGGCCGCCAGGTAGGGCAGGTCGCCGGGGTACGCGCCCGGCCCCGTCACCTCGACCAGCGGCGGCGGGGTGGGTGTGGGCGTCATCGTAGGTGAGGGCGTGGGGGTTGACGTCATCGTCATCGCAGATGAGGACGTAGGCAACGCCGTGGGTGACCTTGTCCCCGTCCCAGGGGACAAAGGAGCCACTGGTTGCGGGGTGGCTGATGGCGCGGGGTCGCCCTTGCCCCCCGGCAAAATGCTGCAACTTCCCAGTAGCAGGGCCAGGGCCAACAGTGTCGTCAGTTTTTGCGTCATGGCTCACCTCTCAGAATGGCGTTGAACGCCGCCGCGCGCGTCTCCCACTCGCCCGCCGGGGACAGCGCGCCCAGGCTCCAGTCGCCGGTCTCGGAGACGGCCACCAGGCCGCGCCGGGTCTCGTCTCCGGCCAGCTTCCCCGACCAACTCACTCCGCCGGACGCCAGCTCGCCTTGCCAGTCCACCTCGGCCCCGCCCAGCCAGACCGGCAGCCAATCATCCCGCCGGTCGCCTGCTGCCTGCACGAAGAAGGCGCGCTGCTCTCCCATCGTCGTCCCTTCCGGCAGCCACAGCGTCCATTGCCCGTCCTCGCTCTGCCACTTTTCCCACCCCTCGGGGGTGTATGTGAAAAAGTCATCCTGCTGCCGGGCGTGAGGACTGGCAAGCAGCGCGCTCAACAACAGAGCGGACACAATCCTCGAAACTAGTTCAATCATTGCCTACCTCCTGAAATCGCACGATGACCTGCCCGCTGAAATCCGGCCGGCAGGTGTACAGGATCAACGTCGCTTCCGGCCAGTCGGGATGCCAGCTTTGCGGGTCGTCCCCATCGTCCAGTAAAAAGTCCATGGGCGCAAAGCGGTGTGACTGCCCATCGGCGTCGACGCACAGCACCTCGTCGTCTTGCCCGATGCCATTGAGCGCCATCAGCGCGCCTTGCCGGCCCCAGGCCGAGTGCCCGGTGATGACGGTCACGCCCTGCCCGCAGTCGTCGCTGTCTGTATGCCACCCAGCCCGGTCTGTGGCGTCTGGAATCTCCCACTGCCACACCCCGTCGTCCCAGCGCCCAGACGCCGGCTCGACGTCCAGCTCGGCCCCATTCCACAGGCGCAGCAGGCCCGGGCCGCGCCGGGGGGACGCGGCGGATGATCCCAGGGACGCCGTCGCCCCGCCCCGCGCCATCGGACGGGGCGTCGCCAACGCTGCCGCCTGGGTGGGCGCGAGGGATACCATTGCCCTGTTCTGTGTCGGAATGACAGGCGTCGGCGTCGGCGACGCGCCGGGGTGGTCCGCCAGCGGGTCGAGTGAGCGCGCCGGCGCTGCCCGAACCGTCGCGGCGGTCGAGGTTGGGCGCAACGTCACCCGCCCGACTGGTATCGCGGCCAGGGCTAAAGGCTGCGGCGTTGCCGTCGGGTGCTCTATCGTCGTCAAGGTAACAGGCGTTGCCATCTCTACCACCTCACGTGTAGCCTGGGGCAGTGACGGGAGCCGGGGCGAAAGAACCGTCACCACGCTCAATATCACCGCCGCCAGCAAAACCGTCATTCCGACGCCGGGAAAGGGTCAGGTGTTGCTCCTACCACGTCGTCGTCCGTGAGCAAGACGCCTTTCCAGAACCCATCTGTGTCGTTTTCGCCTTCGACGGGTTCGTCCAATCCAGGGGGCAAATCCCACTCTGCCAGGACAAGCTCGTCATCAGCAAGAACCGGGTCTCCCACGCCATCGGCGGGCCAGGCTGCGGGATGCTCTGCTCGTTCGGCGAGGCTCACGACAGGCCGTTCGGCAAGATAATCATCACTCTGGCCAGGCGGCAGACCGCCGTCGTCGCCCCCTGCTCCGTCTTTGGATGGAGCGACGACGGGGAGAACAGCAGCAGCCCGACCCGGCGGCGCGCCAGGACCGGTTTGCAGCAAGGCCTCCACAGGCATGCTCTGGATGGATGGCGAGGACGAACGCAACTCGGCCAGGGCCTCCTGGAGTCGTCCCCACGCCTCTTGCTGTTCCCGGCGCGCCGTTTCCTCTGCCCGGCGCGCCTCCTCAATCCTGCGCAGTGCATCTCTCGCCTTTTGAAAACTATCCATTGCCGCGCCTCCTGAGATGCGACCAACCCACGCTACCCAAGACCAGCAACGCCGGCAATAGCGAGTCCCAGCCGCCGGAATTGGCCGTCCGCTGCTGCC
>JAQBFL010000365.1:0-2621 GCA_032123415.1 bacterium
CAGTGCCATTTGAACATCAAGCTCGATGGGTCCATTCGTTTCTCCTTCGCCAACGACTCGCCTCACGTTCGGCGCGGAACGCGACGTAAAGTGCAGGCGGTGGTTGGACACTCCTATTGGTAGTCAAGGATGACCTTGGCAGATTGGCCGGAGGCGAACTTCTCGAACGCGGCCGGCGCTTCGGAGAACGGATAGCGATCCGAGATCAGATCCCGCACGCGCAATCCGTTGCGATAGAGCGCCAGCATCCCGCCGAACTCGGAGAAGTGGTAGAACCAGGCGCCGACCGCCGTGATGTCGCGGCGGATGAACTGCTCGCTGGGAGAGATGGGCAGCGCCTTCTGTTCGCCGTTGAAGACCACTGTACCGGCTGTGCGCACGGCGGCAAAACAAGCCAGGGCCGTCTCCGGGCGGCCCGCCGCCTCTATGCAGGCGTCAGCGCCAACGCCGTTGGTCAGACTGCGCACGAGCGCGACCGGATCGCTTTCCTTGGCGTTTACGACATCGCTGGCGCCCAGATGTTTCGACATTGCCAGCCGCGCCGGGGAGATGTCGATGGCAATCACGCGACGGCCCAGATGCGCCTGCATGAGAACATTGCCCAGTCCGATCGGACCGACCCCAAACACAGCCACCGTCTGTATCTGCGGCGACGAGATCTTGGTGGACGTGTGATACGGCACGCCCAGGCCATCGCCGGTCAGCAATACGCCCGCATCCCACGAGACATCATCAGGCAGCGGATGACAGGCGTTGGCAGCAGCCAGGAACCGCTCCGCATGCATGTTCCCGTAGAACTTCAGCTTCGGACACCATGTATACTGCCCCTGGGCGCAGTACGCGCAACTTGCACAACCGGCGATGGCGCTCACCCCGACCCGCTGACCGACTTGTAGGTTGGATACGCCCGCACCAAGCTTGACGATTGAGCCGACGGCTTCGTGGCCGCTATTGCCCTGTTCCTGTCCATCACCGTCGTAGCCATGCAATTCGCTGCCGCAGAGCGCCGAAACAGCCGTTTCGACCAGAACTTCGCCTGCTCCGGGTACAAGGTCGGCCACTTCGACCACGCGCACGCTCCGTTTGCCATCCAATTTGACGCTTTGCATCCGACAACCTCCTTATGTGTCCAGCGAGAATTCCTGCTGGATGTCAATCGGCCGTTTCTGCGCGATCGACCGCTGCAGGGCGGCCTCGAATTGAAGCTCCTCAAGTCCGGCCAGTCCCGGCACTGGCGGGGGGGCGCCACGCCGGATCGAATCCAGATAGGCCGCCAGTGACTTTTCGAAGGATGCCTGGTATTGGTCCCAGCGCGAGTGGTTGCCAATGAGCAGGTGTGACTCACGGTAGCGCGTGGTGGGATCGAAAATTTCCAACGGACCGTCCAGATCGCTGAAGCGCATGTTGCCGCACTCGAAATTGAAGATCAGATCGTACAGCGGCAAATTGAAATCACTTCCACTCGTGCCCAGGATTGTCCCGCTGGCGCCATTCAGCAACTGAAAGGAGCCGATCACATCCACGGCGCTATTGTACGGAACCTCCCCCGCCAGCGCCGAAATCCGCGCCGCCCGCCCGCCGAAGAGATGCAGCAGGTCGATGCAGTGGCTCCAGCAGGCATAATTCACGAAAAGCGAAGCCTGCGTCAGTTTGCCGAAACGGCGTTCGTCGATCATCTTCTGTGCGCGGACCGTCTGCTCGAAAAAGCGATAGTTGAAGACCATAGCCGTTTCCGCGCCAACAGCCTTGGCGTGCTGAAGAACCTCCCGGGCCTTGAAGAAATCGTCCTCGCATACCTTGGCCTGCCCGTTTTGCGCTACGAGCGGCTTCTCGAAGAAAAGCCGCTTGGGTTTGCCTTCGAGCAGCGCCATGGCGGCCTCGAACCGTTGCGTCTCCGCCGTCAGCACCAGCACCGCATCGGGTTCATCCGCGAGGAGTTCCCGGATGGAATTGGCTACGCGCCCGCCAAAAATCCCGACACACGCCTCGGCTTTCGATCGGGTGCGCGAGTAATACGTCAGAACAACATCTTTCTGTTTTGATAGATACGGAAGGTAATTGTTCCGAGCCACATTACCGGTGCCAACGACGGCGATTTTAACGGGCATAGGGTGCCTCCCCTTTCGCGAGATGCATGTCTGTTCCTACTATCTTATGTGCCCAACGCCGACGCTGAGCATTTTCCGAAGGCCGTCCGCGGCCTTTGGAAATATGCTCCGGCGTCATGTTCGGTGATCTGTGGTTTCACACACCGGCAATTTCCATGAGGTATTTCTTGCCCAGTTCCTTCGCAATCTCAAGGGTCATGGACCCACCGAGATCCTTGGCCTTGCCAAGGATCTTCTGCCAGACGGTGTCGTTCTGGACCGCTTGGAGAAAATCGTGCCCCTCCCACGTGAGCCGCTGGATCACGAATGCGGGTGCGTTGACATCGACAACGTCACCCTCGATCAGACGTCGCTCGATCATGAGGTCGATGTGTTCGCCGACTGTGGGGCCGTCGGTTCCGTCGGGAACGGTGACCTGCTGAACGATGCTGCCAGCCGGTTGCTCTTCGACGTAGGCGAGCAGGTGCCGAATCAGGTTCATATCTCGTTTCATCTTATCTCCTCACCGAACGT
>JAQBFL010000366.1:0-20048 GCA_032123415.1 bacterium
ATGTCTCAGCTTTTCATTCCACAGCACAAGCATACGATGCCTCATAACTGCCCACGACGCAACGAGTTACGTATCTCCACAATTCTGTTGCAAGTCCAGACTTGCTTTTTGTTGTTTTCAATGTACACTTCCAACATGGCCTACACCAAGAAGCCAATGTGCGACCGTTGCATCGTGACGCCCATCCGGACGTCGGACAAGCGAACCCTGGTCCGAATGGCCCGGAACGAAAACCGAGGCATCGCGGACCAACTCCGCGTCATCATCACCGAGGCGGCCCAGGCCCGCGGCCTGATCCAACTAGATCGCCGTGCGCGAGAGCACACAGCGACTGGTGGCGTGGCATCTGCGGCCGCAACGGAGTGCGGCCCGGATGCCGTCTATGACGTGTCCGATGGCGACGGCGACGGCGAGCTCGTCGCCCCATAGGAAGTATGCGGTCAATCGGGACCGACGGAGATTATAAAGCCCAAGGAAGTTCCGAATGGAGCCACGTATCTTTCGCATTGCCAGTGACTTGGGACGTTACGCTGACGATCGAACCGCCGAGGGCCGGAGGTGGCGGCGGTGGTAGAGAAGCTGCTGACCGGTCCCTTGCACGATGCTTCTTTCCCCTCCGGAAAGCACCGCCCCCGCCCTGTGGCTCGCGGTGCTTTCTTTGTGCCTTGCCTGAGCCCGTCCGTGGTGGAGCCGCCCTGTGCGGCGGCGGTCGGGCTCTCTCCTCTTTTCCCGTCATTGGAGCCTGCTGAGGCGGCAGGCCGGGCCCCAGAGCCGGTCCGGCCGCCGGCAGGGCACCCCGACGGCCAGCTAGCGTTCTGAGGGCCTTGTATGGTCGCCGACCCAGCGTTGCTTATGACGATCACGGAGGCGTCGATTCTGGCGGATCTGAGCGCTCGGACGGTGCGCCTGGAGCTTCTGGCGGGTCGGCTGGCTGGCCATGAGCATCGGCCGCTTCGGGTGTCGGTGACGTCGTTTGCGAGTCGGTTTGGAATCCAGGAGACGTTAGTGTTGCAGCGACTCGGAGAGCTTCGGGATCTGCGGGCGAGTAGTGACGGGCCGTCATCATCGGGGTCGAGTGTCCCAGGATCTGCTGCACCGCACTCAGAGGCACCAGACGCTGCAACCGAGCCGACGCGATCTTCCGAAACGCCGCAACCGGGAGACTCTGCCACGGCTCGCCCGCGGCGGCTCGAGCCCGGGTGTACCAGGGCCGCTGGGCGTAAGCCGCGAATAGGGCTTGGCCTGGCGGTGTACGACGAACTACGTCGGCGAGATGAGGCAGCAACGCCTGGGGAATCGGGATGACGAGCTGCGTCGGCCGTGACCGGTGGGTCTTCTTGCGGACACAGCGGATGATACCAGCGTCCAGGTCGATCTGGTCTGGACTCAGCGAGGCAATGACGCCGCGGTCGAGACCCGTTGAGAGGCCGAGGGCCGCGGCGACCTTCAGCCGCGGTGAGTCGATGGCCTTGATCAGCCGGGCGATGTCGTTGTCGTCCGGGAGCCGTTCGAGGTGCCGGACGCTGGTCCTCGGGCGAACGGTGACCCCTGCTGTTGGCACGGTGTGCATATAGCCCCTCGATTCGCACCAGCGGAAAAACCGGCGGAGAGTGACGAAGTGCTTAGCGGCGGTCGATTCAGCGCGGCCTGGTTTCGTGAGGAAGCGATCCACGTGGGAACTTGTGAGGTCGACGAGAGGTGTGGCGTGGCCGGCGACCTGACCAAACATCCGCAGCGTGTAGGCATAGAGCCGTTGGGTCTCCTCAGCCAGAAAGCCCGTCGCCCCGAGAAACTCGCGGACGGCGTCCTCCAGGCCCAGCCGGGCCGGCTGGAGATTGGCTTGGATGTCGCGGGTCTTCGCGAGCAGGAAGGCGATGGCATCGCGCTTGGTGCCGAACGTTCGGGTGCGTCGATTGCGCCCGGGCTGGTCGTACCACTGCACGGTGAATCGGGCGTCGCGCACGCCACCTCGGACGCGGTGCCCCGTCCGGTTGACGAGCCAGGCTGTCCTCGGTCTGGGCATGGCGCGGCCATGATAATCGGAAAAACCGCCGGCGTAAAGGGAACGAATTGGAACCGCACCAAACGCCGGATTGTCATAAGTCATTGGGCGAGGCGGGATTCGAACCCGCACGCTCCTTGTGGAGCAGGGGATTTTAAGTCCCGCCAAAGGCGAAACGACGCGAAATCGCGGGCTCCTATCACGGCGCGCACCCAGACGCCCCGAGTTATTGGGAACGAATTGGGAACACATGGGCTAGTGCACGCTGTGCAGCGCTGTTGGCAGCCATGCCTAATTCGCGGCCCCGCGCATGCCCCCGGGGGGGCAAAATCCTCAGACATGCCCCCCCGGCGCACCGTTAACCAAGCCGCGTGCGCGGGGCCGCGAATTAGGAAGGGGGGGGCTACGACTCGGGTGGCGGATCATCTAGCACGATCGATTCCGAGCGATCGACGACGTGGTGGGGGATCCGAACGCAGAGACGCAGAGGGGCTGAGGGTGTGGAATGAGCTGGCTCTATTTGCAGGCGCTGGTGGCGGATTGCTCGGGACCCGATGGCTCGGGTGGCGATGCGTGTGCGCCTGCGAAATCGACCCGTACTGCCAAGCGGTCCTGCTCGCGCGGCAAGCGGACGGTTGCCTCGATCCTTTCCCGATCTGGTCGGACGTTCGCAGTTTCGACGGACGACCGTGGCGTGGCATCGTGGATGTCGTCACTGCGGGGTTCCCATGCCAACCGTTCAGCGCCGCCGGGAAACAAGCCGGAAAAGACGACGAGCGGAACCTCTGGCCGGAGACGATCCGCGTCATTCGCGACGTACGACCGCGGGTCTGTCTGCTGGAGAACGTCGCAGCACTGCTTGCTGATGAATACTTTGGAACCATTCTCGGGGACCTGGCCGAGAGCGGGTTCGACGCGCGATGGGATTGCATCCCGGCGAGCGCCGTTGGCGCCCCGCACCGGCGGGACCGGCTGTGGATTGTGGCCGACGCCGTTGGCGGGCGATGCAAAGAACACGCGAAACTCGACGGCCAACCGTTGCAAGATGCCGCCGACGGGAGTGCACGGAGGGGACACGCTCGTGGATCGCGTGACGAAGTTCCCGACGCCGATGGCGCGGGATTGGAAATCGAGCAATGCGGGGCCGGGAACCCTGCGGCGCAACTCGCGACCATTGAACGAGGTGGCGGCGCGGGGGCGTGGTGGGCAGTTGAACCCGACGTGGGTCGAGTGGCTCATGGGGTGGCCCATCGGGTGGACCGACTTAAAGCCCTTGGCAACGGACAGGTTCCGGCAGTGGTGCGAGCAGCATGGCAGTTGCTGACGGCTGACGGCTGATGTGTGACGAAGAGACCGCTTCCTGACGGGCGCGGTTCGGAAAGGGGCGGGAAGACCGGCTGGGAGCGCTTGGAGGCGCGGGCCGGCGGACGGGGCGACGTATTTGCCCCGGTCGATAGCGGGCGGCGACGTAACGCCGTCAAGCCTCAGAATCGCGGCCAAACCCCGAGGCCGCGGCCGGTCCGGACCGGTGGGGCAAGGGTCGGGGGTTCAAATCCCCCACCGCCCAGTCAATGGAAGGCGGAGTGGGAGCGGGGGAACGGGAACCTGGGTTGCGCCGGGCGGGACGTTACCGCCCGGTCGCGGGCCCGCGTGAGCTGTGAGACGGGCGTGACCGTACGCAAACGATGCCGGTCGTGGCATCGCGCGGGCCATTAACGAAGACCCCACGGTCGGCGTGGGTTGGTTTGATCGGAACGCAGCGGCCTCTGCATCTCTGCGGTCCCAAACGGAAGATGCCGGGCGGGACGTTACCGCTCGGTGGCAGGCCCGCGCGGGTGGAGAAACATTGGGATCTTGGCACTCCCCAAAAGGTAGACGCCCCGCGCGGGCCATTGTGAGGACGCTCCCCGCGGCGGTCGCGGGGACACGATAGACCCATTGTGAACACCCCGGTGCCGGTTCGTGGCGCGGGCCGGCACCGGGGATCAGTGATGGAGCACGGAACGATGTTGCACGAGATTGTCGAACTGGCGGACCTGGGGAAGATCGATCGGGGGGTGGTGAACCTACTCTTCCGGCAGGCCCTCGAACGGATCAACAAGGACATCGATGACCGGTCGGCGGTCAAGGGGGCGCGGAAGCTGGTGATTACGCTCGCGTGTGAGCCGGTGCAGGGGGCGTCCGGCACGCTCGAGTCGGTCAAGGTCGAGGTCGAGGTCAAGGTGGCGGCACCGGCACTGCGGACGAACACCTATTCGATGGGCCAGAACGCACAGGGGCATTTGATGTTCAACGATCTCTCGCCGGACGCCGTTGGGCAGCGGACGCTGGACGAGGAAATCGAAAGGAAGATAAGCGATGATCAGTAAAGATGCGATTGAGCTGATTCAGACGACGGCGGTGAAGGCGGGGGAAGGACGACATCATCCGTCCGGATAATTGTCCGGAGCCGGACCACGTCTACTTCAAGCGGGACCCGGCGACGGGAGTCTTGCACCGACAGGAGGCCAAAGCCAGCCCGCGGCATTATCGGTTTTTCGGGCTGCCGGACTTCGCGGTGGGGGTGATTCGGGAATTGCCTGTGAACGAATCGGCGCCGCGCATCGTGGTGTTCTGCGGCCGTGGGAAGATCGAGGCGGTGCTGGATGAGGCGGGGGATCGGCGCGAACGACTGGAGATGTCGCTGCCGGAGTCCCATGCGTTCGAGACGCTGGGCACGTGCGAGCGGGCGCGGACGCCATTCGATCAGCGGGCGTTTCTGCGGCTGCTGCGGATCGACCTGGCCGGGTGCTGCCCCGAGGGGCTGGTGGGGACGTTCCAGAGCCTCAAGTTCACTCGGGCTTCCGACGGCGAACAAGAGATTTCCGTGGCCCGGGAGAGCATGGGCAAGTCGATCAAGATGCAGCTCGCGGCGGGCAAGGGAAACAATATCCCCGAGGAAGTGACCCTGCGCGTCAATGTCTATCGTGACCTCACTGAATCTCAGGACCCGGCACTGCGAAAAGACGTCCGCTGCGCGATCGATACGAACCTGGACGAGGCGACGTTTACGCTGATCCCGCTCGGCGGGGAGCTCGAGACCGCCCAGCGCGAAACGGATGACTGGGTGCATCGGTTCCTGAAAACGGAATTCGGCCCGGCCGTCGACGTGTTGTGCGGGTGCCCCGTGGCGCGTTGATTGGAACGCTGAGAGCGGATGACTTCTCGTTGCATGATCGGGATGAGGCCGAACACAGGGGGGACGATGGTGACGCAGAATGGGCGGTGCCTGCACCAGAACAAAGAAACCTATGAGGCCGAAGGCTGGGTGCGGTGCCTGGACTGCGGGGCGGTGAAACGGATCGAACGGTGGTCCCGGTGGATCCCGGTGGCGAACGAACAGCAGGCGCGGGCGTGGATCGAGAGCGACCTCCGCTGGGAGGCAGCCACGAAGGCACGAAGGCGCACAGGCGCGTAGGCACGGAGGGTGCGTGGGAATGACGGGTGAGGCTCAGAACAGCCAGGCGTCCGCATCCGATGCGGACAAAACGCGGACGCAAAAGAGCTTCGTGCCGTGGATCAAACTCGTGGTCCACCCGGAACATCCGAAGGTGCTGCGCGTTTCGCGCCTAACAAGGCAGCCGTTAGAGGTCGTTTTCGCGGCCCTTGTTCGATGGTTCCGGTACGTTGATTTCAACTGCGCGCATGCAGCGACCGGCCTCACGGAAGAGCGCTTTAATGGGATCGCGATGTGGCACCCGAAGCGCGCCCGTGGGGCGACGCTGGTGCAAGCGATGATGGACCCGGAAGTGGAATGGATCGAACTGGATGCGGACGGAATGCTGGTTATTCGCGAGTTAGAGGCCCATTTCTGCAAGTCGGCCAAGCGGCGGGCGATGGAGGCCAAGCGGAAACAGACCAAGCGGGCGGAGGGAAACTGTGCATCCGATGCGGACACGAGTCCGCACGACGAGCGGACAGAACGCGGACAGCCGTCCGCATCGGATGCGGACGGCCGTCCGCAACGCAAGCGGACAAAAAGCGCCCCAGATAAAGATAAAGAAGAAGAACCGTCGTCTGGGAGGTCTTCATCGCCACCAAAATACGACGGCGACGACGGGCGCGCCGCCGTCGTTTCTGCGCTGGTTCAGGAAGGCTTCGCGGAGAACGACCCGATCATCGACCACCCGAACGCGACGCCGGCGTACGTGGGGCTGCTGCGGCGGAACCTGCGGGTCGTCAAACCCAAGAACCCGCGCGGCTGGCTGGTGGAGGGCATCTGCGCGGGGAACTACCCGCTGGACCCGCGGGTGGCGGCGGCCGAGGCGGCCGGCCGGACGCGAGGGACGGTGGACCAGGCGGCGGCGGCGGACCGGAAGGCGGAGGCGGAGCGGGAGGCGGCGGCGGCGGCCGAACGGGAACGGTTTGAAACGTGGGTGCGCGAGCTGCCGGCCGAGACGCGGGAACGCATGATCGATGACGCGATCGCGGGGATGGATGATTTTCGCCGGCAGCTCCACGAGCAAAAGGGCCACCACCGTGACCCGCTGCGGCTGCCGGTGCGGACGTGCTTGTGGGAGCGGTGGAAAGACTTCGTGCGACGCGGCGGTGGCACGCTGCTGGTCGAGGAGGCGCTGGCGGACCGGGACGAGGGGACGTGAGGACCTGGAAACTGGAGGATGGAAAATGAATGGCGAGGAGACGGCAGCGGACACGGTCAGACAACTGCGGCATGAGCGTGCAGTAGCGAGGGCGCAAGTCTGGTGGCTCAATGATCGCGTGAAGCAGATCCGGGGGGTGCTGAAGGGTTGCGACCTGGCCAAGGCCGAGGCGATGGCGGCGGAGGTCGCGGACGAGATCGCGGAGCTGAAGGTGCGCGCGGAAAGCGTTGCCGCTGCGCTGGGACGGGTTCTTAGTAACGCGATTTGGGACGGATGCTCCGTGGATGGCAAACGGACGATTCGCCAAAGCGTGTTTGACGAGGCGCTGGGGGCGCTGCATCGCTTTGACCGTGAAACGAAGGCCGCAGAACGCCCGGACGCCGGGGCGGAGATTCCGTCGGTGTGCCAGTGCCCGGTGCCGGGGGGGGGGCCTTGCTATGCGGATCCCTCGTATGCCGATCGGGTTCGGGTGGCCGTTCGCGAAGCCCTCCGCGACCAGCGCAGACTTGAGGCCGGCGATGAGGCGGCATCGAATGTAGACCCGCCGGCCGGGTGGACGGAGGCCGGCTGGGCCTGGTGGCAGCGATGGTGCGACGAACACCCCGGATCTGACCTTACACCAGAGGCTGTCGTGGAATTGCGGGCTATTGGTGAGGCGTATCGTCGTCAGGTTGCGCAGGATCAGGATGAGGCACTTGGATCGGCGCGATTGACGATGGACACACTGGTTGGCGTGCTACGCCGGGTCGTGGCGGATGCGATGGGTGCGGCACCGCTGGCGGGCGGCCTGCGCACGATCCGGCAGTGTGTTGTCACGGATGCGCTGGGTCAAATCGGGTGGTATGACGAGACCTACGGGCCGCTTGAATCAGAGTGATGGCGGAAGGGCCGTGTGACATTGCGGCGCGAACGCGGAAAAGGCGAGTGAGCGACGCGAGGAACGGATGACGCGGCGGATGGTGTTTGCATGATGCGCGGGACGCATGAACTCATCACGGGGGACTGTCGGGAGGCGCTGGCGACGCTGCCGGCGGATTCCGTGCATTGCTGCGTGACGAGCCCGCCGTATTGGGGCCTGCGGGACTATGGCACAGCGGAATGGGTGGGCGGCGACCCGGCGTGCGATCATTCCCCGATGCCAAACGCAGAACCAACACTATTGCTCGGAAGCGATGGCCAGCTTGGCAAGAACTGCACATCGTGGAGCCACCGCGACGCAACGCCTCAAGGGCGTATATGCCAATGCGGTGCCCGCCGCGTGGACGATCAGATCGGCCTGGAGGCATCGCCCGAGGCGTGGGTGGCGGAGATGGTGGCGGTGTTCGCGGAGGTGCGGCGCGTGCTCCGGCCGGATGGGACGCTGTGGCTGAATCTGGGGGACGCGTACACGAGTCGGCGTGGACCGCCTTGGTCTCCGGGTCCACGTTCAGGTTCACGATCTCGATGTCGTTTCTTTCCGTGTTTTTCGTATCGACGAAGTGCCAGCCCGGCCCCGCCAGTTCCGTCGTCGGCTTGCGGAGATCGTGCGACCTGGCGAAGCGGCGCATCGGATAACAAAGGCCACAACATTATTCAAGACGACATGCCGAGACCTAAGACGCCACGCGGGCTCAAGCCCAAGGACCTGATCGGCCTGCCGTGGCGTGTCGCGTTCGCATTGCAGGCCGACGGCTGGTGGCTGCGCTCGGACATCATCTGGCACAAGCCGAACCCGATGCCAGAAAGCGCCACCGACCGGACGACGAAGGCGCACGAGTATCTGTTTCTGCTGAGCAAGAGCGCGCGGTACTACTACGACGCGGACGCGGTGCGGGAGACAACTGGCAACGAACTGACGCAAGAAGAGTATGCTGCGCGAATATCTCCAGGAGCGACGTGGAAGTCTGGAATGCCAGATGGAATGTACGCAGGTTCGCATAAGATGGACGGCTGGCGCAGCCACCCATCGGGCCGCAACCGTCGCTCGGTGTGGACGATCCCGACGGAGGCGTACTCCGAGGCGCACTTCGCGACGTTTCCGCGGAAACTCGTCGAGCCGTGTATCCTGGCGGGCACCAGCGAAAAGGGCTGCTGCCCGGAATGCGGCACGCCCTGGCGGCGGGTGGTGGAACGTGAACGAGCACCAGGCGATGACACGCGTACGCCTGGCGAGCATACGGCGACCGGTCAAAACAAACTATCTGGCGCGCGGATGCAAGAATGGCTGAATGCACATCCGCGAGTTGCAACCGGCTGGGAGCCCGGGTGCGAGTGCGACGCCGGCGACCCCGTGCCCTGCGTCGTCCTGGACCCGTTTATGGGCTCGGGGACCGTGGGGGCGGTGGCCTGCCCGCACGGGCGGAACTTCATCGGGATCGAACTGAACCCCGAGTACGTGGCAATGGCCGAGCGGCGGATCGGCAAGGCGCTGAGGCCGGCGACGTATCGGGACGAGACCAAAGTGGAAGACGCACCGCTGTTTGAACAGGTGCAGGGATGACGGCGACGATGGCGAAGTGAGAAGGGTCGCAGCTTGAAGCCGTATTACGACCATAACGGGATCACGATCTACCACGGGGACTGCCGGGAGATTCTGCCGACGCTCGCCGAGGGGAGCGTGGACCTGGTGTTGACCGATCCGCCGTATGGCATAGCTGTTGGTGCCGCATTCGTGCACGCGCGTCGTGTGCATAACGGTTCTGGGACGTTTAACGAGACAGAGGGTCCGTATGATTGGCTTGCCTGTTGTTTCCCGACGCTTCTCATCCCAGGAGGCCATGCGGCGGTTTTTGTTAACAGGGCAACCGAACACAAAGCGGTGCTTGCAATCGAATCGACGGGTCTGCGTCTGTGGCATAAGTTCTATCTTGTGAAAAAGGCACCACCGCCGACACCCCGGCCACTGTTTGTGAGTGCGGTCGAAACATGCTTAATCGCGGAACTGCGCTGTGGCAAACGGCGGTGGTTTGGAACCGGTTATGAACCGAATTGCTGGATCGGATTGACGCCTTCACGATTGGGGAATGGTGTGCATCCGGCAGAAAAGCCGCTCTCCCCGATACGCAGGATCGTTCGTTGTCTTACACCGCTATGCGGCTTTGTGCTCGACCCCTTCATGGGCAGCGGTACGACGCTGCGCGCCGCGAAAGACCTCGGCCACCGCGCCATCGGGATCGAGATCGAGGAGCGCTATTGCGAGATCGCGGCCAAGCGGCTCGCGCAGGAGGTCCTGGCGTTTGAACAGGTGCAGGGATGACGGCGACGACCGAGAAACCGACGCGGAAGCAAAAGAAGATGCGGGCGTATGCGGCGCCGAAAGGGGCAAACCGCGAGGTGCGGATGGTGGGCGAACACTATCACCTGACCCGCGTGCGGCACCCGCGGCTCTGGCTTGTACACGTGAACGCGGACCACTGGAAAGGGTTCGCCCGGGAACGGCTCGCTACGCCCGTGGGCCAGCCGGGGTCCATCACCCTGTTCGATGCGCTGACCGGCGGCCACGACGAGTTCATTCGCCAGCTTACCGCGGAGCGGCCGATCGAGGAGTTTAAGGCGGGCAAGGGGCTGGTGACGCGCTGGGAGACGATCCGCCGGAAAAACCACTATCTGGATGCCTACTACGCGGCGTGTGCCGCGGGGCACTATTGCGGGGCGCGGCTGATCGCGGACGGCAGTGAGGGCGCCGCCGGCCGACGTCGGGGCGGCGGCGCCGGCTGGTTTGCCCAGCGGAAGCTGTTTTGAGTGCTGAACAAGGAGAATGTCATGGACGTTACGTTTCGGTTTGCGATCGGGGCTGAAGTGCAGATGAAGCTGCCGGTTATTTCTGGGCGGGTGATCGGACTGATGATCGACGAGGCCGGGAGCCAGTGGGCGTATGTGGAGTATGCGACGCGGGAGGGAGAGCTGATCCACCAGTGGATGTTGGAGTCGACTTTGTCGGGCTGACCCTTGACGTTTCTCCGGCCGCTTCCTGACGGGCGCGGTTCGGAAAGGTGGGCGGTCCGTCCCCCACCCTTGGCGGCGCCAAGAATGGGACACCCGCACGGAAGGGGCTGGACCTCGGCCCGCCCGAACGCGAGGCGCTGCGCGAGTTCCTCACCGCGGCGGCGGCGCCGCGGCTCCGCGTGGCCGGCGTGAAGTTGGTTGTGCAGACCCAGCCCGACGAGTCGGTGTGCCAGTGTTCGGACGCCGGGGGGGCACCCGCTGAAAACTGATGGCGGATATGGATGCGGGAACACTCGAACAAGGAGACAGAGACATGACGCTTGAAAACTGGATTCGGATGGGGCTGACGACGTGGCTGATTCCCCTGCTGCTGGGCGGCGGGTGCCTGTCGACGACCGCGGGCTGTGCGTTCATCAAGCCGACGACGGAACTGGCGGGGCCGGGCTGGCACTTCGTCGATACGAAAAACAACGACATCGAGATCGTGAACCTGAACGTGGACCCGGAGACCAAGGCGGTCCACGCCGACTCGATTGTCGTGCGCAACAACGCGTCGGACGTGATCACGGCGAACGTGGCACAGATGATGGCGTTTGTCGAGCAGCAGAGGGCGGCCAACGAGGGGATTCGGGAAGCGTTCGTCGGGATCACGAACACGGCCAACGCGCTGAGCGGGGCATTACTGAACCTGCCGACTGTGCGGGCGGCGATTCGCGCGGACGGGGCAGATGTGGCGATCGAGGCGGCTACGGCGCCGTGCCCACTGACAGCGACGACGCAGCCGAGTGGATGACGTGGCGGGTGGAACTGGTGCGGAGCGAGAGCCATGCGTGACAGGAACATCGGATGGATTCTGGTGATTGCCGTGGTGGTGGCGTTGCTGGTGGCGGCGCTGTGCTATTGCTCCGGCTGCGCGCTGCTGACGAAACATACTGCGGACATCCCTCGCCCAGCCGGGGCCACGCCCGCGGGTTCGGACACCCCCCGTTCGGACCCACCGCGCGCAGCAGCGGGCGTGGCCCAACCTTCGTCGGCCGATCAGCAGGGCGGGGTCAACACGGCAGTGCAGGGCGTGACGGGCGTGGCGTTTACGCGCAACGAGGCGATGCCCCTGGGGCTGGCAACGCTGCTGGCGTTTGTGACGCTCCTGAGCCACCGGCGAGAGGTGATGCGGATTCGACAGAACGGCAAGGGCGGGAGTGAACGCGTGCCGTCGGTTCGGCCTCTTGGGCCGGCGCCGCCGATGCCGCCGGAACGGGGGCGCGGTACGCCGCTGCACGGTGTGAATCCGAAACCGATAACCGAACCGCCGGAGGGTTTCCGACCAGCGGAGACGGCACAGGAGGACGTTTGTGACTGAAGGCCTGATTGTTGTTGTGCTCATAATTCTGTGCGCGGTGGCGACGCTGTGGGCGTGTTGGTGCCACCGGAAGGGAGAACGCGACGACAGAAGAGCCAAACCGCCGGCGTTCGTATGCCCGTGGTGCAATGAGCACGACCCGCGTCCGCGATCTCTCATTCGGTACTGTCCCGCGTGCGGAAAGAGCATGGCACCCGGTGCCCTGGCTGTGCTGGACTGGTAATGGGACGCTATTGCGTTTCGCGAAGAGCAGGAGGACGGCGATGACGCTTGCGACCAACAGCGTGTACGACTCGATCGCGCTGGCGAAGGGCGACTACGTAGAGGACGGCGTTCAAACCGTCAGAATCCCGTGTGCGAACCAAAGCAGGAGGACTGCGATGACGGTTGAAGAGATCAAGGAAACGGCGCGCACGCTCGAAATGTGCGGCATTGCGAGGGACATCGAACACGCACTGTTGCACATGCGGTCCGCCACCCGCGAGGCCGACTGCAAGGCGGTGTGCATTGGCTGCGAACGTGGCCTTGAGGCAATACACAATGGCACCAACTGGGTTCATCCGGAGGCGGGGCCTGATGCTCCGCGCATGTGCTACGCTTCCTACATCCGCGAACTGATGAAGGGCGGTGGGTGATGACAGGTGACACACCTGCCCTACCGGGGACGGTCGATGCGATGATCGCGGGGGCGAGTGCGTGCCGGTATGCGGCACCGGTGCAGCCTGTGTTGGACGGCATGGTGGCGGGGTTGATCGTGTGTCGCAATGCGCTGGCCTACCCCGGGGAGCCGCAGACGCTGCAAGTCTCCGCGGGGGTGTGGGAGCCGCTGGCGGAACTGGTCCAAAAACATCTGCCGGGACTGCACGTGTCGTTCGAGTTCGTGAAGGGGCGGAATGACGTGGTGGAGATGACGGCGGTTCTTGCGGAGAGCGATGGCAGGTGACGCACCTGCCCTACCGACGGCTTCACGAGCCCTACCGATCGGATGGAGGATCATGGCGGAGAAAACCGGGATCGCGTGGACGGACCATACGTTTAACCCGGTCGAAGGCTGTACGCCCGTCAGCCCCGGTTGCGCCAACTGCTATGCGGCGCGCATGTCGAGACGGTTCGGGCGCGACGTGTTTGGACCGGGCAAGCCGCGGCGGACGTTTGGCGCGAAATACTGGGCAGAACCCCTGCGGTGGGACCGGGCGGCGGAGAAAGCCGGCGTGCGGCGGCGCGTGTTCTGCGGGTCGATGTGCGACGTGTTCGAGGACCATCCGGACGTTGCCGAGGCACGGAAGAAATTGTGGGCGCTGATTCATCGCACGCCGAACCTGGATTGGCTGTTGCTGACGAAACGGCCGGAGCGGATGTGGCGATGCGTGCCGGCGGCGTGGGATGCGTATCGCAATGTCTGGCTGGGGGTGTCGATCGAGAACAATGACTACGCGTGGCGGGCGGACGAGCTGCGGTCGGTCTGGGTGGCCGTGCGGTTCGTCAGCTATGAGCCGGCGCTCGGGCCGCTCGACGTGCTGGACCTGACGGGGATCGATTGGGTGATCTACGGCGGGGAATCCGGGCCGAACTTCCGGCCGGACAAGCTGGAATGGGCACAAGCGATGTATGAGCGGTGTGTCGCCGCCGGCGTGCCCTTCTTTTTCAAGCAGCGTGCGGCGAGGCGGCCGGGCGCGCAGACGGTTGAGGGGCAATGGTGGCCGTTCCTGGATGTGCGGGAGGTTCCGGGCCGCAGAGAGGCAGGGATACAGGATGTCAGATGATGGCGTTTGAACTGCTGGATGCTGTTATTGGAAGATCCTGGGGGCGCGCGGTCGTAATGTATGTGCATCTCGACGCTGGGGACCAGGCGCTGGCGCGGGAACTGCTCAATATCATGTTCGCTCCGGAGTTTCTTCGCGAGGAGGCCAAGGCCGAGATGGCAGCGGCGGAACTGTATAGCCTTTTGCGGACGGCGCTTCCGCAGGGATTTGAATGGGAGGATATGAGCGATGACACAAGCGAGGTCGACGGTGCATGATGACGCGCCGGAAATGATTGCGGAGCACCCGGACCCGCGTCAGCGGCGGCCGGAGGCGCCGAGTCCGCGAGAGATTCACCGGGCGTGCGCGGTGATCCGGGAGACGTGGCCGCCGGAGCGCGTCGAAGATGTGGCACCGAAACAACACGGCAACGATGGACGCGCGCCCGGCATCCGGGTCGGACGCCTGGGGAACGCCCGCGCCGTGCGCATGATTGGAGTGTGAGTGACGATGACGCGACCGGGACGGAAACCGAAACCGACGGCATTGAAATTGCTCCGAGGCAACCCGGGCAAGCGGAAGCTCAACGCGCATGAGCCCAAGCCATCGGAAGCGTCGCTGGATCCGCCGGAGTGGCTGTGCGACGTGGCGCGCGAGACGTGGAACCGCCTGGCCCCGTTGCTGGCGAACGCCGGGCTGCTGACCGAGGCGGACGTGCAGACGCTGGCCCGGTACTGCGATATGACGGCACGCTGGCACGCTGCTCGGAAATGGTACGAACGCATGGAAAGGGAGGAGGGCGGCCTCGGGTTTCCGATCACGGACAAGGATGGCAAGGTGCGGTGCTACCAGACGTGGCCGGAGACGACGGAGTATCATCGCCTCGCAAAGGCGATGCTGCAGATCGAACAGGAGTTCGGATTCACCCCATCGGCCCGGTCGCGCGTGGTGAGCCCGAAGAAACACACGGCGCAGGATAGCTTCGAGGCGTTCCTGCTGAAGCGGCAGGCGTGATTCGGAACGCAGAGGCGCAGAGGAGCCTTGGAGTGCGACCCGCGAAAACAAAGAAGAAACCCTCTGCGGCGCGTTCCCCGTCGAAGCGAAAGAAAGCAGCGCGCACGAAGACGCGCAGGAAGCCGACGACCAAGACTCATGCCAAGAAGACGGCAACCAGGAAGCGGGCGAAGAAAGCGGCGAAGGGGAAGCGCACGGCCCGCAAGCCCGGGCCGCGAGTGGCCCGGATCGATGCCCTCACGCGGAAGTGGGTGCGCGGGCCGGCGGATGAGATCGCGGTACGTGAGGGATGCCGCTTTGACGCGGCCCGGGCAGATCACATCTGCGAGTTCTACGAGCGGTTTCTGTTTCACACAGAGGGCCAGTGGGCCGGTCAGCTGTTCACGCTGCTCGACTGGCAGCGCAAGGACGTGCTCATGCCACTCTTCGGGTGGGTGCGGGCGGATGGCACGCGCCGGTTTCGGATCGCCTACATTTCCACGGCGAAGAAGAACGGCAAGAGCACGCTGGTTGCCGGCATCGCGCTCTACCTGCTCGATGCGGACAATGAGCCGCGGGGGCAGGTCTACATCGCCGCGAGCGACCGGGAACAGGCGTCCATCGTGTTCCGCGAATCCGCAGCGATGGTCGAGGCCTCGCCGAAACTTACCGAGCGCATCGAGATCATCGCCAGCCGCAAACGCATGATCTCCCGAGCGAGCGCATCGTTCCTGCAGGTGCTGAGCTCGGAGAGCCGCCGTCAGGAGGGGCTGAACCTCAATGGCCTGATCTTCGACGAGCTGCACGCGCAGCCGAATCGGCTGCTGTGGGACGCGCTGCGCTACGGCGGGTCGGCCCGGCGCGAGCCGCTGATTGTGTCGATCACGACGGCCGGGTTCGACCGCGAGAGCATTTGCCACGAACAATACGAGCGAGCCAAGCGGGTCGAGGCGGGGGTCGACGAGGCACCGGAATTCTTCGCCTATATCCGCGAAACGAGCGAGGAAGACCCGTGGACCGAGCCGGCTACCTGGGCCAAGGCGAACCCGTCGCTCGGGACGACGATCCAGCTCGCGGACCTCGAAAGCGACTGCCAGGAGGCGATCGCCAGCCCAAGCAAGGAAAACAGCTTCCGCCGCTATCGCTGCAACCAGTGGACGCAGCAGGACGTCCGGGCGATCCGCATGGAAACCTGGAACGCCTGCGGCGGGCCGATCGACGAGTCGGCGTTCGAGGGCCGCGAATGCTTCTGTGGCCTGGACCTGGCACGGACGCAGGACCTGTCTGCATTCGCCAAACTCTTCCCATCGCCGGATGGCACGTACGACGTGCTCATGCGGTTCTGGTGTGACCAGGACACAGCACAGGCGCGCGAACGGCGGGACAGCGTGCCGTATCTGACGTGGGTGCGGCAGGGGCACCTCGAACTGACGGACGGGAACACGACGGACTTCGCGATGATCCGCAAACGGATCGTCGAGGATGGCCAGCGCTACCGCATGCGCGAGATCGCGTACGACCGAATATTCGCGGGCGAACTCGTGCGGGACCTCGGCGAGCAGGATGGGTTCGACATGGTGCCGTTCGGGCAGGGCTTTATCAGCATGGCGGCGCCGACCGACGAACTGGACCGGCTGCTGCTGGCGACGAAACTCCGGCACGGGGACAATCCGATCCTGCGATGGATGGCGAGCAACCTGACGGTGCGGATGGACCCGGCCGGCAACCGCAAGCCGGACAAGGCGAAGAGCACGGAGCGCATCGACGGGATCGTGGCACTCATCATGGCGCTCGGCCGGGCGATTGTGACGCCGGAGCTGCGCCACAGCGAGTACGAGGACGGGCATGGGTGGGACGTGATTTGAGAGCGGGATGCTCTCAGAACTCGCCATTGCCTTCACGCATCGCCGGATCGATCCACGGCAGGCCCAGGGCGGCGTAGACCGACTCCTCGGTCTCGCCGGCGATCCGGGTCTCCCCGTCAAACAGGCCATATTCATTCAACCGCCAGCCGCGAGCCTTCGCCCGCTGGCGGAGGCGGATGTTGTGCTGCGCCGAACCCGTGAAATACTGCAAGGCCGCGCCGAAGGACTCGGCCGGCACCACTCGCAGGTCGATCTGGATTTCGGGGTGGCCCTGCTGGCGGAACACGACGGAGGCCTTGACGGTGCCTGCGGTGATGATTCGCACGGCGCCGAGCATCCGCGCGAACCGTCCCACCACGTCCTGGGCGCCGTCTGATTCGACCAGCAGGTCGATGTCACCGACGACAGGCCGGCCGCGCCGGATGGACCCGGCGATCGCGACGTGCCCGGTGCCTGGCAGTCCGCGCAGTTCCTCGGCCATCGCCTCGGCCAGCGGAAGGACCTCCTCGCGCCGGTGACGGCCCTTGGCCGACGTTGTCCGCGTCTCTCGGATCATGGGACTCTCCTTATAGCGGCCCCCGGGGATGGACCTAGCGGCCCAGAGCCCCGAGGGCAAGAGGTCGCGCTAGTCATCCCGCCGCGCCTTGCTCGCGCTCTCGCCGATCTGCTCGCCTTCGCAAATGGTTCGCCAATCGAAGTGTTGCGGGACGGGCACCATTCCGCGCCGCTCCCGCAATTCGTCCACAATGATGCGGATGGTCCAGTTGTGATCAGACGCGGACTCGACAAGCCGCTGCTCTTCGGGCGTGAGGTTGCCGCCGGCGAGAAGGTCGATCGCGCGGGCCAATTCGTCCGGTGCGGCGATGGGCACGTTAATGACCTGCTCAGTGACTTCATCGGTGAAAAATGTGGGCATCGTACGCATTTGTGGCCTCCCGCCAGCTTGGCTGGCCGCTCCCGCTCTCGTCTGCGGGCGACCCCGCCTGCGAGGCCGGCGGGTGGCCGTGTCTGCATACAGTGTACCCCAGGGCCGGGGGTCGGGCCATTACAAACGTTGGCTGTGATTCTACGGGCCGGATTCCATAACTGGTTGTCAGGGCACGGGTTACGGATGGCAGGTTTTTTTGAAAAGTCGATTGGCGCTCGGGGGAACGGGGGTAGAAGGCACATGGGCACGAAGGGCCTGGCCGAGCCAGACGACCCGGACGGAGGCATGGATGCTGCACGTCTTTCGCAAAAGTGACGCAACAGCGGCACGGAGGCAACTGCCGGTCGAATGGGCCGCTGCGGTCGAGGACTGGCGCGTGGCGCTGGCCGGCCTCTCGCCGGCGGCCACCCTCCGCAAGCCGGGCGCCTCCAGCTACAGCGCCATCGCCGGGAGCGTGACCGAAGTCGGCGACGGCATCTACCGCGTGGACCTGGCGGCGGCCGACCTCAACACCGAGGGCGTGAGCGCCCTCAAACTCACCGCGGGAAACCTGGTGCGGCACGAGCGTTTCTGCGTCGTGGACGTGGCGTCCATCGTCAACGGGGCGCTGGCCGGCCAACCGGTCACGGTCGTCTCGCCGGTGGCGGAGGACTCGGAGCTGACGCTGCACCTCGGGGATGATTATGACGGGACCCGGGCACTGGTCTGGACGATCGAGAACTACGCTGGATATGACCTCACGGCCGCGACGGCCGTGCTGCGGTTTCTGGAGCGCGGGGAATACGAGGCGGGTGACGCGGACGCGGTCGTCGAGATTGCCGTGGCCGTGGCCGTGGACGGGACGACCGTCATGCTGACGGCCGAGCCGACCGCGGAGGACCTGGCGGCCTTGGACCCGATTCCCTCCGGCCAGAACCGCAACTATCGCTATCAGATCATCGCGACGACGAGCGGTGCAAAGGCCGTGACGCTGGTGGACGCCTGGGCGACGATGCGCCGAACGATTGAGGACGTGGAGGCTGACTAGGTGCCGATGAAGCCGAAATCGCACTCGCAGCGGCTGGCCGAGCGGCGCAAGGTCGAGATGGAGCGGCACCGGCCGAGCGCGCGCGCCCGCGGCTATGACCAGCGGTGGCGGCAGGCGCGGGCCCGGTTCCTCCGCGAGCACCCGCGATGCGAGAACTGCGGTGCGCCGGCGACGGTCGTCGACCACATCGTGCCGCACCGGCAGGACCGCCGCTTGTTCTGGGACGCCGCCAACTGGCAGGCGCTCTGCACGCGGTGCCACAACGCAAAGACGGCTCGCGAGTGCTTTCAGCCGGCCGGCCGGGCCACCCCGGGGAAGGAGCGGACGAGGTAATGGCACTGGCAGCGACGACAGTTTGGGAAGCGCGGACGACTGGTTCGGCTGTGAACGGCGGCGGATTCTCAGCCGATTGGGGCGGCACGGACTATAGCCAGCAGGACAGCGCCGTTGAAATCGCGATCGTGGATGGCAGTGAAAACAAAATATACTCTACGGAGGACGGATGGGGAACTCATAGCGAGTACATTGGGAATTGTTGTTTTATTTATGGGCCGGAGCCCTTCATCGCTGACTGGTATCAGATCGTCGGGCTTGGCACGGACGGTGATGGCCACTATTACGAACTTGACCGCAATTGCTGTAGCGAAGAGGCCTTTGGCGGAACCTGTTATATTGGCGGGGCGATTAGTGATCCTGGGGCTATTGCCGATCTGGCAGTGGCCGGCAACAAGATCTGGATTCAGGCCGGGACGTACGAATTGATTGAGGCCGTAACCCCGGAAACAAGCGGCACGCAACAGCTTCCGATCACAGTCGAGGGCTATACGACGACGCGCGGCGACGCGACGGCGCCGGTGGTGACCCTGGACATCGTTGGCAACAATGACCGCGTGCTCTACACGACGGCCGATTACTGGCGGTGGAGCTATCTGACTTTCACGGGCAACGCCGCCTACTCAAAAGAGGGCGTGCGGTGCCACGGCGGGCACAATGTGTTTTACCGGTGCCGGGTGACGAACGTCGGAGGTATCGGCCTGAGCTTCTGGGGCACCGGGTGTGTGGCCTACGGTTGCGAGATCGATTCATGGGGCCAAGCCAGCACCAGTATCGGCGTGACGCTCTACGCCAATGCGTGCAGCGTGATCGGCTGCTACCTCCACGACGGCACCGGCCCCGGCATAACGAGCGTCTACCCCTACGGGGGCGGGATCATCGGCACCGTCATCGAGAACTGCACGGACTACGGCTTGCGTTTCTCCTCGAGCGTTGGCACAGCGACCAATACCGTCAGCCACGTGGCACTATACGGCAACGGTAGCGGCGGCATCTACCTGGACAACGCGGCCGGAGAGGCGAATACGCCAATATGCCTGCACAACAGCCTCATCATCAGCAACGGTGGGTACGGAATCACGTCAAACACCGGCAAGGGCAAGGTGATCCTGCTCGGCACGGGGTTCTACAACAACACGAGCGGCGAGATCGACGGCAACACGACGGTGTTTGAACCCGTCGCACGCGTGACACTCTCCGGTGATCCGTTTCTGGACGCGGCCGGCGGCGACTT
>JAQBFL010000367.1:0-2698 GCA_032123415.1 bacterium
TCAGACTTCCTGATCCGGCGCCCAATGCGAATGGGCGCAACATACTGATGGTTTCTTGGTTAGAGCATTTCGATCTGCATTCCGATTGAGTGCGGTGTGGAAAAAGGGGGTGTACCTTTCCGTTGTTCAAAAGTGCCAAAATGGCGACGGAAAGGACACCCCCCCATGAAGCAAGGAATGTTGCCCTTGATTGCGGCTGGCGCAAGTCACATCGGCGGCCCGTACAGCGTTTTCAATGACGGCAAGACCGTGACGTGGTTCTGCGGGGCGCATCCGGTTCGGGTGCATCCGACCTCCGACCATGCCAGCCAACGGTCGATGATGGCCCTGCTGCACGTGCATTGCGGTGTGAAGCAGGGGCGGCTGGCTGCCGTTCTGGCGGTGCATCCGAACACCGTTCTGGCAGCGGTCGAACGGTACCGCCAGAAGGGCGACGCGGGCTTTTTCGAGCCGACTTCGGTGCGCGGTCCGGCGGTGATGACGCCGGCGGTGATGGAGGAGTGCCGAAGGCTGTTGACCCAAGGCCGGTCGCGTTCGGAGGTCGCCGTTGTGGTGGGGGTTCTGAAGTGCAACATCGACAAGGCCATTCAGAAGGGGATCCTGCCGAAGTCTGTTGCGTTGGTCAAGCGCAGATCGGTGGCCGACCTGGATGCGACTGTGGGTTCGACGAGTTCGGATCGGGCGGCAGTGGACGTGGCCGCCGCCTCTGAGTTAGGCATGGCCTGCACGCGGGTCGAAGAGCGCGTCATGGCCGCATGCGGCCTGCTTGGCGAGGCGCCGACTCGGTTCGAGGCCTGTCGCGATGTCACCCATGGCGGGGTGCTCTGCGCGCTGCCGGCGCTGGGAGGCAACGGCCTGTTCGAGCATCTTGGGCAGCTCGGGAAGTTGCCGGACGGATACTACGGGCTGGCGCATGTGTTCGTGCTGCTGGCGTTCATGGCGCTGCTGCGGGTAAAAACCGTCGAAGCGCTACGCCGGGACGCGCCGGGGGAACTGGGTAAACTGCTGGGTCTGGACCGCATTCCCGAGGTGCGCTGCCTGCGCGCGAAAGTGGGATTGCTGGCCCGCGACGCGGCGGCGGTGTCGACTTGGGCAAACACGTTGTCGCGCGAGTGGATGCAGGCCGATCCGGACCTTGCCGGCACGCTGTACGTCGACGGCCATGTGCGTGTCTACCACGGCAGCAAGACGAATTTGCCACGCCGCTATGTCGCCCGCCAGCGGCTTTGCCTGCGCGGCGTCACCGACTACTGGGTCAACGATCGCGAGGGCAAACCGTTTTTCTATATCGACCGACCGGTGGACGACGGTTTGCTTTCGGCGCTGCGTTCCGAGATCGTTCCTCGGCTTCTGCTCGACGTGCCGTGCCAGCCGTCCGAAGCGGAGCTGGCCGCCGACCCGCCGCGGGCGCGCTTCCGTCTGGTCTTCGACCGGGCCGGATGCAGCCCGGTGTTCATCAAGGGAATGTGGCAGGAGCACCGTATCGCCTGTTTGACCTATAAGAAGAACCCTGGCGAAGACTGGCCGGAAGCGGAGTTCCACACCGTCGAGGCGCGCCTGGCCAACGGCGAGACCGTCGCGATGGAACTGGCCGAACGCGGCGTGTGGTTCGGCAACGCCAAGGACGGGCTCTGGTGCCGCGAGTTTCGCCG
This sequence comes from bacterium, assembly GCA_032123415.1. Lineage (GTDB taxonomy): Bacteria > Verrucomicrobiota > Kiritimatiellia > UBA8416 > JADHWI01 > JAQBFL01. The sequence continues at coordinate 1,653 of JAQBFL010000367.1, forward strand.
GTTGCGACGCGGAAAACACGGAAACCACCAGACTGCCATCGTCGGCACCGACTACCATTGCACCGTCACCGAGGCCGCTCCCGCAATGTTCGCTCGTTGGGGGCAGGAGAACTTCTTCCGCTACATGCTCCAGGAGTTCGGACTGGACCTCATGCCCGAGCACGACACGGAGGTTTTTCCATGTAGCATCCCGGTACCGAATCCAGCCTGGAAAGCCTTGGACGCCGAGTGCCGCTCGCTACGTGGAAAACTCGCCGTTGCCAAGACCAAACTTGGCAGCAAGGCACTGGAGCTGGATGATCTCGAACCCGGCCGCATGGAAACTTGGATGGAGAGGCAGACCGTGTTGCTGACAGACGCCGCCGATCTGGAGCAGAAGCTCAACGTCGCCCGTACCAGCCGACGCGCGTTGCCCAAACATGTCCCCTTCGACAAACTGCCTCCCGAATACCAGTTCGAACGCCTGGCTCCGACCCGCAAACTCCTGCTCGATACCGTCCGACTGATCGCCTACCGCGCCGAAACCGCCCTGGCAGCTCTGGCACGTCCGGCCATGGCCACCCCCGAAGAGGCACGCGCCACCGTCAAAGCCCTCTTCCAAACGGCTGCCGACCTCCGCCCGGACCCCCACAGCCGCACGCTGCGCGTCCTTCTGCACCCCCTGGCTGAACCACGCCTCAACCGCACGGTCGAGACCATCCTCGGTCACCTCAACGATGCCGAGTTCACCTATCCCGGCACCAACCTGCGAATGGTCTATGAACTCATCTCCGCCGGCGCCTCTGCAGGATGAAAAAACCACAAACCCTTTTTCTGCGAATCAAGAACTCTGAATTTGTATTACTTCCCGAATTTCTGGAACCCCGATTTCGGCACCGGCAAGAAGATGCCGACACTGATAACGGCGGTTCCGGACGGCGCCGCCAGGGTGTTGCCGCAGGATACCTTCGCCGACTGCAGCGCTGCCAATGGCAACTGGCGCTTCAACCATGGCCGCGGCGTGCTGTTCGTCCTGGCCAATAACCCCTCCGGGTGCAGACGTGAGG
>JAQBFL010000368.1:0-2585 GCA_032123415.1 bacterium
GGGGAACGTGAGGGAGATGGGGAAGCAAATGGCCGGCGCTTTGGCCCGACAGAAGAGCCATGGCGTTTCGGATCTTGACATCTGCCACTTGGATCTACCTTCGGATGTCACTGCGGCGGTCAATGTCCTGCAGGCCGATGAATGCCGCCGTGGTCTATGGCAGGTTGCCGATGAAATTGCCCGTGCGGAGGGCTTCGCCCACGGGAAGGGGCTACAGCGGCGAGCCGGTGAGATCATGGGTGTGGGTGAATCGCAGGCGTCGAAGATGTATGCGACGTATGACCTGATCGCCAAACAGACCTGTTGACTTTCCTGCCTTTGGTAAAGACTTTCCTCTGACGCGCGTCGCCTTTCCTGTGCATCTTGTCCACCTCTTGTTTCCCTGCATTTGTTCGGGTTTTCGGTCTATTCCGGCGGTGGCACGGTCTTTGCTTATATGCACTGCATGAATGCGCACGTAACGAGAACAACGACGGTATCGGCAGCAGAAGGAACGGTTCACACCTTGCCCGGAGATGACGGGAAAATCCTCGACGCACTTGGCGGCCACGGCGCTTGGGCGGAATCCCGCTCTCTGACTCGGGCCAGCGACATGTGCGCCGGAAGTCGTGGACTCCCGTCGGGAAAGGCCCGACGAAAGAGTGCTGTGGAGTTGCGGGTTCTTAGGGCCAATGAGCGGTTCGAGCAGCTACTCGCGCTGGCGCGCGATGGCGATGAGACAGCCGTCTCGGACCTTTGGAAGGAATTTGATTTTAACTTCCTGAAGAAGGGTGGCCTTTATGAGTGACCTGACGAATCAAATCCTTACGGCTGTGGTGCAGGCGTCGCCGGAGAAGAAGAGTCAGGCTTTGGCGGTCCTGCGGGGTGAGGCGGTGGCCGGGGCGGCGCAGGGGCGGCAGGCGCCGGAGCCGTTCGTGACTTTGAAGGATGTGGCGGCGTTCCTTGCGGTCGCGCCACGGACGGTGCAGCGGTGGAATGTGCCGTTCCATCGGATGAGTACTCGGGTCCGGTACCGGTTGAGTGAGGTGCTGGCATTTCTCGAAGGGACAAAGACCGAAAGCGAGGTGTCGTGATGGATGCTGCAATGCAGGCGGTGTGTGTGAGGACGGTGCTGTCGGTTGTGATGGCAAGCGTGGGTGTTTACCAGATGAAGTTGACGCGTGGCGAAAGTGGCATCGGCTGGGTAGTCCTGGGACTGGCCGTGCTTTGGACGTGACCCGGGAAGAACGCAGAAGCACAGGCATCCGCCTACGCATGAAGCTACGGCGGAACAAGTAAGGGGGAGACAAAATGGCGATACTACAGCAACCAACAAACAACGGGAATCCGTTCGCGGATTCGATCGTGGACGGTCTGGCTCCGGCCGGTACGTTCGTGGCAACGATCCTGGACATTAAGGATGAGTTCTCGGTGACGAGACAGAAGTTCCAGTCCACCGAAATGGAGCAGGTCGATTTGACGTGCTTCCTGTTCGGGTTCAGGGACGCGCAGGGCATGGAGCATCGCGTGTCGAGTAAGCGGATGCGGATCTCCGGGAACGAGAAGAGTTCGCTCTTCGGGTTCCTGAAGTCCCTGCTGGGGCGTGCGCCTCAGTTCGGTTGGGATTACTGCACGTTGAAGGGCAGGCAGTGCCTGTTGACGGTGGAGCATATCCAGCGTCGCGATGGGAGCGGTGTGTTCGCTGCGATTGCGGCGCTGAGTCCGGTCCCGGCTGGGTTCGGGAACGTCGGAACCGCACATGCACGCGGATTGACGCAGATGGGCCCGGCGGCGCGTACGCCGGGCAGGCCGGTGGCGGCGATGCCTTCGGTGGCTGCGCCGAGTGTCCCGCCTGCGGTGGCACCTGCGGATGATCCGATTCCGTTCTAGGGAATGGGACGGATGGAAGCTGATGGGACGTATGGAATGGATCTGGGTTCCCGCCACGCAAGGTGGCGGGGGCCCGGAGAGGGAGTTAGGCAATGGCTGTTCTGACAAAGACGAAGTTTCCGGGATCTCACTGGTATCGGAAGGACGGGACGCCGATTCATCGTCTGCCGACGGCAGACGGGAGCGGTGAGCGGGCGACAACGATTCGGGACGCGCGGCGCATGGGGCTGTATCCCAGTGTGACAAGCATCCTGAACGTGCTGGCAAAGCCGGGGCTTGAGAAGTGGAAGTTGAACCAGGTGGCCCTCGCTACTCTTCGGGCACCAAAGCAGGAGAACGAGGGGGAAGAGTACTGGTGCAACCGGGTACGGACTGCGGCGTTTGAGCCGGTGGAACAGGCGGCGGATATGGGGTCGATGATCCACGGGGCTCTCGAGAAGTCTATGGCCGGCGAGGAGTACGACCGGGAACTGGCGGTGTACGTGGACCCGGTGATGGAGTGGAAGGCGTCGGTCGGGATCGAGATCGTGGAACGTGAGATCCGGTTGGTGAATGAGGACCACGGGTTCGCGGGGATGGCTGATGTGTTCTTCCGGTACGGGGATCGCGGGATCGGGATCCTGGACTACAAGACGCGGAGAACGAAGCCGGGTGAGAAGTTGCGGGCATACGATAACCAGGCGCTGCAGCTTGCGGCGTATGCGGCGACTTACTGG
>JAQBFL010000369.1:0-2711 GCA_032123415.1 bacterium
GATCGCCCGCGCCGGCCGCGAAGGCTGGCTCCACGCCTTGCACGTCTGTGACTGGCGCGTGCAGACCCGCGAACTGCTCAACGACCGCGGCCTGATGGGTGAAGGCTGCATCAACATCCGGCAGATCCGCGACTGGGTCGAGAAGGCCGGCTTCGACGGATGGATCGAGGTCGAGATCTTCTCAACGGAACGCTGGGCCGGCGATCAGCAGGTCTGGCTCGACCAGATCATAAAGGCGTATCGGGACCACGTGTAGCGAGAAGCGGAAAGCGTGGAATCTACTTACCCAGCGGGTCCTCGTTCTTCTCGTTCTCCTCGATCCGTTTCTGGCGCGCTTCGCGATACTCCTTCATGCCCGGAGGCTCCGGGAAGACGTTCTCGGGTTGTGCATAGCCGGCGCGCTTTGCCTCCTCGAGGAGGCGCGGGCGCACCCGGTCGTAGATCGGCAGAAGGAACTTCGAATCCACGCTGTCCCACGCACGCTTCTTGAACCGGATGGGCAGGACATCAGAGGGCTGCATGAGAAAATTGGCGAACGCATCCATGACCATCAACCCAAACGGAGGCAGCTCCTTCTGTTGTTGCTTCACATCCGGGCTATTGACCCTCTGTGTCGCCTTGAATTTATCAAAAACGATCCTGGCCTGAGCCAGCAGCCTCTTCGAGTACTCGGGGTCACTGTTCACCAAACCCTGGTTGAAGGCATTGAAGGCCAGACCGGTGATGATCACCTGGGCCTGCTCGATGATCTTGCGCCCCTGCAGAATCTGGTCGAGGACGAAATCGTCCAGCGGCTTGGTATAAAGTCCAGGCCACTTGGCGCTGTAGACATCCTGAAGGTGCCGGTAGTACTGGAGTGAGCGTTCCCTGGTGGAGTACAGATACAACGCCTGGGTGGCCCACATCATGAAACCGCGATGAACTTCCTCCAATTCCCACGGCGTCGCCCCTTCCACATTCTGCCGCCGGGCCGCCTCGGCCGCAGCCTTCTCGAAGGCGTCGAAGATGCGCGGGTCAGGCGTGGCATTGTAGTAACCCGTCCGCGAATCGAACTGGATGCGACCCGCGTAGGCCAGTCCCTGAAGACTGTGGATGACCATCCGGTCGGTCTGTACGATGTTGTACAGGTCCGTGCTCTTCCGCCCCATGGTCTCGCGCGCTCCGCGCACGGCCCAGTACAATGCATGCGCGTGCGGGTGCCGCCAGTCCAACGCTCCATACTCACGCACCAGATCCTGCATCAGCGCCGGCTCCATCCGGTAATCGTCACGGATGGTCTTGGCACGCACATAGGCCAGCAGGGCCGCCCCCGTGGGGGTGTCGAGAAGCGCCATCATCTCGCCCACCCGCGCCAGCGCCTCCTGTTCAGCGGCCACCGTCCCACCGATTTCCATGGCCTCTTCGCGCATCTCGCGCAACTGCACGGCCGTCTCCAGCCACGCGCGGTCAAGATCAAAGCCCATCTTGCGAAGAGCCGCAATCTTCTCCTCGGCATCCGGATGCGCGGTCAGGACCTGCGCCAGTCGTTCCGGCGCCTCGGCCACCGGCCGGAACCACGCCAGCACCTCCTCCGTCTCCCCTTGCGGCGGCGCGCCCAGCATCCGATGCCACTCCAGCGCGTGACGCACCTTGAAGTACCAGTGCGTCTCGGTGCTGTACTTCCCCACACGGTGATAGTACGTCCAGGAAAGCTGCTGATACAGATCGGTCGCTTCAGGATTCAGCGGGATGCCCTGGTCCTGGAGCAGCTTGAGACCGGCCTTCACCCACATCCATTTCTCTTCCGGCGAAAAAACCGCCTCGGACAGGTTATAGGCAAGGTTGTGGGACTGGCTTTTCCAGACTTCGACAAAGCGTGGCTGAAGTTTCGTAATCCAGTCACTGATCTGCATCAGTTCGTAATAGCGACCTTCTCGTTTCAGCTCCCAGGCCCGTATCCACAGGACATCCACGGCCAAACCGCGAAAGCTGCCCAACGCCACCTGTGTGAACGCGATCTCCGGCGGGAGATTCTCGACCACGTTCTCCGTGAAGCCAAGCTGATGCTCCTTGCGCAGTGCCGACAGGCGCCCGCGTTGCAGGTGCGCGGACGCTCCCAGGCACACCAGGCTGACCGCGAGGGCACCGGTGATGACCCATCCGTTTCCTAAAGAGGCCCGTTCCACATCGGGCACGCGTCGCGTCGGTTCGTCCACGGTTCCTTCCCATTACACCTGCACGCGGCCCAGTTCACGGATTCGGAAGATCAGCCAGCCCAACAGCCCCGTGACACCACACCAACCGATCCCGATCCAGGCCAAACAGGAAAGCAGCTCCGACCACGAAACCAGCCTTCCATCCGCCACCTGAGCCGCCGGCGAGAATCGCCCATACTGCTGGAGCACGCTGGCCATCATCGTCACCAGGCCTCGGATCACCCAGGCCATCCCCTGCGCACCGGTCGACTCGAATTCCGTACCGTACTGATGAATCTCCATCATCAAGAACCCACTGATCCATGCCGAAACCAGCACCACCATGCTGATCAGACAGGCCACCGGAAACCCCAGGAACGTGGCGGCGGAAAGCCCCAGGATCGCCAGAAACGCCAGTTTGACCCACAGCATCCCCATCGCCCGCCAGAAGTTTCCGCCGAACGAGTCCGCCCGGAACAACGCCTCCAATCCCACGCCTTGGGCGAAAACCAGCGTAACCCCCTTCATGCGTTCGGG
>JAQBFL010000370.1:0-3083 GCA_032123415.1 bacterium
GCGGATCATAAGAGTGGAAGCGGCGGTGACGCCACTTTTACTTTTTGTCTTTGACTGCATCGTTACGCCTCAGGCGGCACCGAGGTCGGCGATGGCCTCCGCCAGCTGCTCCAGCCGCTGCTCACGCGATCCGCAAAGCTCGATGAGGCGGGGCGCGTTTTTTCCGGGCATCACGCCGAAGCGGCCCTCGCGGTAGATCTGCTTGAAGATGGCGTCGACCGCGTCGCGGTAAGAATGGTCGACCGGACGGATACCGTCCTCCTCCATGGCCACCGGCCACTGTTCCGAGCAAGGCACGAAGGCGAGGATATCGAGGTGATCGAGGGACTCGCGCACGGCGGGAACCATGGATTCCACGAAGGCGTCATCGATGTCGGTCGTGCCGCAGTCCGCGGTGTATTGCGAATAAGCGAGATAATCGACCGGCGCACGGTCGAAGATGACGTCTTCCGCGCTCGAAGCGTAGCGGTGGAGCCGGCTGATGTTGTAGTAAAGCTGGATCCCATTGTGCAGGCGCGTCGAGGCGTCGCGGAAAAGGATTTCGTAGGGTCCGTGCAGGCCGAGGGCGCGGTAGGGTTCTTCCTCGCGGGTGTAGCCGGCGCGGGAGGCGACCCAGTCATTGACCACGGTCGATTTGCCGAGCGAATGGGAACCGGAAATGGCGCTGCGCATGGAGAGTTGTGCCGGCGAGGGGGAGGGAACCGCTGTTTGGTCCACGCCGTGGCGGCATGGTGTCAGGAAAGCCCGGCCGGAGCAACGCGAAGGCGGGGCCGGGATTTTTACCGGTGATCATCCCGTCGAGGCGCTTATAATCCGGCCTCGCGCATGGTGGCGATGATCGTCTCGACCGATTCGGCCGTGGTCTGCTCGTCGGTGCGCACGGTGACGTCGTAGTCGAGATCGTGTGCGTGACACAGTTCGTCGCTGCGGCGGGCGAGGCCGAGGGGCCGCCCTTCGAAAGCGCCATCGCCACGGATGGCCTCGCGCCGCTCCAATTCCGTCACGGAGCAGAAAACACCGATGAAGAAAATACGGGCGCCGGAATCGCGGAGAATGGCGAGAACTTCCTCTTTCCATTCTTCGTCCTGCAGGAAGTGGTCGATGACGAGATTCGTGCCGAGCGCGAGATGTTGGCCCCAACTCCGGTGGATTCCGGCCAGCAATTTGCGGCCGTGCGGATTGAAGACCAGTCTCAGCCGCGGACTTCCGCCGTGCGGGCCGGACACATGGCTTTCATCGATGTATTCCCATGCGGCGCGTCCGTCGTGCGGTGCGCGGGAAACCAGACGGGTCAGGTCGCCGCCTTGCAGTTGCACGAAGCTGACCGGATAAAGTTTGTTCGACATCAAGCCACCGACATCGTCGAAAGCGACGCGGGCGAAGGCGGCGTCGGGATTGCCATCGGCCAGATCGGCAAGACGGTCCTGCAAGGCGCGGCAAAGGGTCGATTTTCCGGAGGAACTCGGTCCGTTGACCAGAATCGCCACGGGCGCGGGGCGCGGAGCATTGGCGGAACCGGTCTTCATCTCGGCAACGGGGCTTCTGATCAGGCCGCGCGGCGCGTGGCCATGATCTTCGGCAGCAGGATGTCCTTGAGCCAGTTCTCGAGAACACCGCGAAGGTGCGTGAGGAAGGTGACCGAGTAGATGAGGCGCAGCGAGGCGAGGAAGTATTTGTTCTCGTCGAAGAACGCGCGCTCTTCGGCGCTCATGTCGGCGAAGTAGTGCTGCTCGAAGTGGTTCCAGAATTCCAGGCCCTGCTCGGTCGGGATTTTCGTGGCGAGCATGCTGAGCCCCAGTTCGGGCACGCCGTAGATCATGTAGATCAGACCGAGATCAAAGAGGTAGCTCCCCGTGGAGAAGTCGCCCATGTCGATGATGACCAGCTCGCCGTTCTGCATCATGATGTTGCTTGAGTGCAGGTCGAAATGGACGCAGGTGTCCGCGTCGGGCATGGCCTCGAGCTTCTCCATGAGGTATTCGCTCTCCTCGGGCGTGAACAGGTAACCGACGTCGCGGATGTAGCCGCGGAAGCGGTCCTTCAGGTCCGGCAGGACGTTTTTGTCGCCCTTGGCCGCGTGCAGGGTCTTGGCCGTGTCGGACAACATCTTCGCGTAGCGGTCCAGATTGGCGGTGTCCTCGCGGATCACCGCGCTGAAGAGTTCCGCGTCGAGCAGTTCGTAAACCACCCCCGAGCGCGTGCCGCAGGAGACGACGTCGTAGGAAATGGCGGTGGGCACGCCCATGACGAACGCCGCCTTGGAGTATTGCTTCTCCCGCTCGGCCACGCCGGGCTCGACGCCTTCGTGGTAGAGTTTGACCACGGTCTCGTGGTCGATCCGGTAGCACTCGCCGCAGACCCCGGCCGAAAGAAACTCCAAGCCTTCGAACGAAATCTCACGCGTCTTTTTCCCGATGGTGATCATATCGGACAGGCCAGTGAGATCGAAAACCTCGCGCACGTGGGGCGAGATATTGGTCACGACGAGTTTGCCCTGCGTTCTGGCCATGGCCTGGTGCGCTTTGAGCACGCTGCGGATCCCGGCGCTGGAAATGTAGTGGCATTTCGCGAAGTCGAGGATGAGTTCGCGCACGCCGTCCAAGGCGAGCTTAGCATCCAACGACGGAGCTGTGGTGGCGTCGAGGCGTCCGTCGAGTTTTACCGTGAGCGTGTCGCCGGCTGCTTCGGTGGCGATGTTCACGGGCTTCTTGAGACTTTGCTTTGCTCCCTACTGGTTCTGCACGGGTTTTTCCCCGGCAGGTGCCGCCACCTCGCGGCAGATCCCGACCACGCCTAAGACCTTGCCGTCCTCGCCGATCCAAGGCGCCTTCAAGGTGTCGGCGTAAACTTTGCGGCCGTCGGGGTAAACGAGCCATTCCTGGAATTGCCGCGGCTTTCCGCCGTCAATGGTCTTCTGGTCATCGGCGCGGTAGGCCTCGGCGAGTTCGGCCGGGAAGATCTCGGCGTCCGTTTTTCCGACCAGCTCGGCAAACGGGCGCCCGACCAAGGAGGCCCACGCCGTATTGCCGCCGCGATACACGCCGTCCATGTCCTTGTAGAAGATGACGTCCGGGAGGGAATTC
>JAQBFL010000371.1:0-5065 GCA_032123415.1 bacterium
CTTTGGTGATGCCGGCGTCCTGCTTCAGCCAGAGGATCAGCCCGTCACGGGGGAATTCCTCAGCGGCCAAGACGGCGGCGGGAAGCGCGGCGGCCAGCAGGGAAATGCACAAAGTTACTTGAATAACATGTTTCATCTGATCCTCCTTACTCGTCAGTCACAAGTTCTGAGGCATAGGCTACGCCGCCTTTCGCTTGCGCGCAATGGTTTTGCTGCGGGATTCTTGAGGCGGGGTTTGCTTGCGCCGAATTGATAAGGAGCGCTTTCGTGCAGGAGGTGGTAGGCGAAGCGGGGTGAAGACGCATTCAGTGTTGGACATTGGGTGTTGCGAGATGCGCCGCTAGGCATCGCCGCGCATCGAACCGTCGGCGCCGCCGAGCAGCAGGGCCTGGGCGATCGCCTGGTGGCGGGTGTGGGAAAGGCTGACGATCACGCGGCCCGCGCCCATGCGGTGCGCGAGGTCCTGTGCGCGGTCGCTTAGCCGGACCGTCGGCGCGCCGCTGGTCGGGTTGCGGACCACTTCGATGTCCAGCATTCCGAGGCGGCCCCCGATCCCGGTTCCGAACGCCTTGGAGACCGCCTCCTTGACCGCGAAGCGGCCGGCGTAGTGGGCCGCGGCGTCGTGTTGCCCCTCGCAGTAGGCTCGTTCTTCCGGCAGAAAGATGCGTTCGGCGAAGGCGGACCCCCAGCGCCTCAGCACCTCGCGCATGCGGTCGACCTCCACTAGATCGATACCGGCCCCGATGACGGCCCCTTCGCTCATGCCTGCGCCCGGCCCCCGCCCCGCATGGCGGCGAGCATCTCCGCCACCGCCGCCGCGAGGCCGATGAACACGGCTCGCGCGACGATGCTGTGCCCGATGTTCAGCGTGTGCAGGTGCGGCACGGCGAGGATGCCGCCGAGGTTGGCTGTGTTCAAGCCATGGCCGGCGTTGACCTGCAACCCCAGCTCCGCCGCAAGGTCCGCCCCGGCGCGCAGGCGGGCCAGCTCCGCGTCCCGCCGCGTCCCGCGGGCTTCGCAATACGTTCCGGTGTGCAGCTCGATCATTTCCGCGCCTGTCCGCGCCGCGGCCCGGATCTGCGCCTCGTCCGCCTCGATGAACAGGCTGACCGCGATTCCCGCCTTGTGGAGCCGCTCGATCGAGGCCGCAATCGCGTCGCGCTGTCCCGCCACGTCCAGCCCGCCTTCCGTGGTCAGCTCCTGCCGTCGCTCGGGCACCATGCACACCTCGTGCGGCCTGACCTCGCAGGCGACCCGCACGATGTCCGGCGCGTTGGCCATTTCAAGGTTCATGCGTGTGCGGATGCGCGCGCGCAGGGCCGTCACGTCCGCGTCCTGAATGTGCCTGCGGTCCTCGCGCAGGTGGACGGTGATGCCGTCAGCGCCGGCTTCCTCGCATACCCGCGCGGCCTCGACGATGTCCGGGTAGTCTGTTCCGCGCGCCTGCCGCAGCGTGGCGACGTGGTCGATGTTGACTCCGAGCCGCGGCGTTGTTGTCGACGTTGTCATGGAATGCGAGTTTAGAAGCCGATGCCGAGGATTGTCACGAACGAATACTCGTGCGCCAGGGGAGCTAGAATCTTCGCAAAACACCGACGTCGAACGTGATATCGGTATCGTCGGCGCTGACGTTCCCGCGCCGGTCGGCCTCCGCATCGAAGAACTCATCATCGGCCCAGTGGAGGGCCACCGACGTGTTCAACATCCATCCGGACTGGAGCGGGAAGCGCGCGCCCAGGCACCCTTGCAGGTGCACCATGGTCTGCCAGCCAACGCCCGACGGATCGAGGAACCCCACGCTCGCGCCGGCGTAGGGCAGCACCGGCAGGTCAGGCGCGTCGGGGCCGAACTCGCCGCAGACGCCCGCCCCGAGAACGTACTCCATGTTGGCCGGCAGCTCGCGGTCGGCCGTCTGGAAGCTGCCGTAAAGACCGAACGTAGTCTCGTCGCTGACGCGGTAACCGGCCGAGACGACCGTTGTCAGGGGCGAGTCGTCGCTCGAATCCGGGTCGAGAGCGAAACGAACCGAAACATCATGGCCCTGTCCGTGGGCGACCGCGGCCACCAGCATCGCGCCGGCCGCCATGCTACCGATAAACCCAAGTTTCATGGAACACCTCCTGCCATGGGTCGCTCTTCGAGATGCTCGCACGTCGAGCCCACCCCAAGCCACCCAGTGGAGATCAGTATAGAATGATCGCACGGATGGTACAAGGAAAACCGACTGTTCGAATCGCCAATGGCCAATGGCCAACAAGGGAACTCCAACCGATACGTTTGTTGACCACTGACCTCTGAGCGCTGACTTCCTCTCCCTGCGTCAGCTTAGTCCCCGCTCCAATAGAAGTATCGCTGGCGGACTGGAGGAGTTACCCCAAACGGTGCCGCGCACCCGATCTGTCGCGCACCCGATCTTGACGACCCGGCGCTGGAGTGGCATGCTACTCCCCGTGGATCGGCCCGCGGGCCGCCTGGCATAGGGGCGCGTGCCCCGGGGGCGAACGGCGGGCCATCCGGTGGAGGAGAACGTGCCATGAGTCAGACCCTGCCGCCTGCTGTAGTGCCTGTAGCCAAGAAAACCAGCCCCTGGATATGGGGCGCCATCGGATGCGGGAGCGTGCTTGTTCTGATTGTGCTGGCCGTGACGGTGGGCGGCCTGGTCTTGGGACGCAAAGTCAGCAAGTTCGCCCGCGATGCCGAGAAGAACCCCGTGGTGGCCGCCGCCCGGATGATGATCAAGCTGAACCCCGAGATCGAGGAGGTGTCGTCCGACGCGTCGGCAGGCACGATCACAATCCGCAACAAGAAGACGGGCGAAACGATGACGATGAACGCCGCGGATATTCAGGAAGGGCGGATGTCGTTTACGGACGCAGAGGGGAAGAAGATCGTCATCGAAGGCGGGACGGAGGGGCAGAGCGGCAGCTTTCGCATGGAGACTCCCGAGGGGGCGTTCGAGATGAAGACCGGGTCGGCCGATATCCCCGCATGGATTCCGGTCTATCCCGGCGCCGGCGATTCGCAGGCTTGGTCGATGAGCGGGCCGGACGGCGACTCGGGCGGGGTGACGTTCAGCGCGGCCGACAAGGTCGAGGATGTGATCGCGCACTACGAGAAGGTCCTGAAAGCAGCCGGCTATGAGGTTACCACCAGCACGTTCCAGCAGAACGACAAGACGGAGGGCGGCATGCTGAATGCCGTGAGCGGGGCGGAGAAGCGGCAGATTTCCGTGCTCCTGGCGACTGACGAGGACCGGTCGCAGGTGACGGTCAACTACGGACCGCACCAGTGATCCGGATTTTTCTGAGAACCATTTTGCTTTCGAGGGCGTTCATGGTTGTTGACTACTGATCGCTGGCTACCGATCACTGACCACTAAGCAAGGGGACTGCAATGAATGAGAAACCGAGTCGATGTGTGGCGTGTGTGTTGTTGCTTGCCGTGTGCGCTATGAATGCAAGGGGGCAGGAGGCTCCGCCCGCCGCGCCGGTGGTGGACCTCGTCAGCGTTGCGCCGCCGACCGGGGACCTCGGCGAGTCGCTGCGCCGAGAGAAGGCCGCGGCCGTCGCCCGCGGACTGGACTGGCTCATCGCCAACCAGAAAGAGGACGGATCCTGGTCGGACAGAAACTTCCCGGCTCTGACCGCTCTGCCGCTGTGGGCCATCACGCAGAACGGCAATCCCGCGCACGCGCAGGCAGTCAGCAACGCGGTGGCATACCTGCTGTCGTGCGTGCAACCGGACGGCGGCATCTACCGCACCGTGAGCGGGCAGAAGGGCGGGGGACTGGGCAACTACAACACGGCGATCTGCATGACGGCGCTTTACGCGACGCGCGACAAGTCGCTCGTTCCTGTTGTTCTCAAGGCGCGCGAGTTTGTGGCCGCCACGCAGCATGCGGGAGATGACATCTATCAGGGCGGATTCGGCTACGACGCGCGCACGGGGCGCGCCTACACCGATATGCTGAACACCTTCTACTCGGTCGAGGCCATGACCGTGACGGCCGGAGCCGAAGAATTGAGGCCGGCGGGCGAGAAGCGCGCGGATATCGACTGGAAAGCCACGATCAGTTTTCTGGAGCGCATGCAGAACGCCGGCGACGCGCCCGCCGACGATCGGGGCGGTTTCGTCTACAACCCGACCGATCCCAAGGGCGGGACGGTCACCAACGCGCAGGGCGTCGTGACGTTCCGTTCCTACGGCAGCATCACCTACGCGGGGATGCTTTCTCTGATCTACGCGAACGTCAACCGCACCGATCCGCGGGTTGCCTCGGCGTTGGACTGGGCGTCCCGCCATTGGACGCTCGACGAGAACCCCGGCATGGGCGCCGAGGGGCTCTTCTTCTTCTACAACATCCTTACACGGTCACTGGCCGCGTGCGGAGTCGACCTCGTTCCGCAGTCCGGCGGCAGCGCGGTGGACTGGCGCGTTGAGCTGGCCCGCAAGCTGATCTCGCTCCAGAAGGTCGATCCCGAATCGGGGCACGGCTACTGGATGAATGAAGCGGGCCGCTACTGGGAAAACAACCCGGTGCTGGTGAGCTCCTACGCGCTGCTGGCGCTGGAGCAACTGTAGCCTGATCGCCTTGCTTGAACTTCAGACTAAGCATCCGTGCCGTTCTCTGTCGGCGCCGGCTGCAAGACGCTCAACCCCGTCGACGGCGGTTGCCACCTTCGCACTTCGAGCGGACGGCCACAGGCGCTGCAAGCGTTCGCGGGCGTCAGCCCGGTGACGCGGGCGGAGAAGCCGGAGCGCGCGATCAGCACGGCGCCGCACCCCGGGCAGTGCGTGTCGCGGCCCACGGCGGTCCTCAGGTTGCCGGTATAGACGAAGCGCAGTTTGGCGGCGCAAATCCGGTAGGCCTCATCCAGCGTGCGCGCCGGAGTGGCCGGCACGTCCAGCTTGTACTCGGGGCGGTAGGCGCTGAGGTGCAGCGGGGTGGCCGCGCCGGGTCTGGACGCGATCCAATCGGCCAGCGCCTCGAAGAGCGCCGGGTCGGAGTTGAGACCCGGAATGACGAGGTTCGTCAGTTCCACGTGCACGCCGCCCCGTACGGCCT
>JAQBFL010000372.1:0-3205 GCA_032123415.1 bacterium
GGGCCAGAACGTGGAAATCAAGAACTCGGGCGACGTATATATTGACGTGGCCCTTATGCGGGCTTATTTGTCGAACGACACACTTTTGCTTTCGTGGAAAGAGATACGAGAGTGAAGGCCCCGAGCCCGGCACGGAGCGGGACGGATGAGTTGTCTGGATCGGACGGTGGAGTTGGAGGTGCCTGATGCAGAATCGCAGAAGTTATGTTCGAGTTCCGGCCGGGGTGGATGCCACGTGCGACGTGTTGAGTGGAGATGCCGAACAGCAGGCCGCCACGGCTCGCAACTTCAGCGTGGGTGGGCTCTGCCTGGTGATGCAGGAACGCCATGAGGTCGGCGATGTGTTGAAACTCGCTTTCCGCCTGGGAGAGAAGGCCGAAATCGTGGCTGTGCTGGGTCGTGTGGCGTGGGTGGAGGAATTCCGCGTGGGCTCCGGCGTGTCCTATGATACGGGCCTCTCCTTCCTGGGCGCCTCCAAGCATTCCGGCGACGAGCCATCCGCCTGAGCTTGGCGCCGGTTCCGACATTGTGGTATGGAGTGGTGATGAGTATGGAAAAGTCGGGGCGATCCCTGATCGACGAACTGGGGCGGGCCGTGGCGGCCGGGGAGGGCGGAGAGAACGCTCTGGCGGCACTGGCGACGGCTATTGTCGACGCGGGTGACGGTGCGCTCGCCGCCTGGACGCTGCCCCAGATGCTTGCCAGCGAACGCCAGTTCGGCATCCTGACTTCCCTGACGGAAAGTCTGAAACGCCTCGTCGCGCAAAGCAGCCTGTCGGGGGCGGATGCGGATGCTTTGCGGAACGGTCCTGGCTGGCTGGCGCCGGCGGCGCCGGCTTTCGTGGCGGTCAAACTCCTGGCCGGCGGCATGGTGTCCGAGGGGGAGTTTATCGTTATGGCGGAAGACCTGGCGAATCGAGCGCCTCTCGGCGGCGCAACGGGAAGGAACGCTATTCACAGCGCACTGCACATTCTAGACGCACGTTGGCGGCCGCGGGTTGCCCGGGCCATGGTGTATCTTGCGCGCGATGCAGTCACACCGCTGATACCGCTGTCGCGCTTTCAGCCGCCGAGAGACGTTTTCAGGGCGCTCTCGCCGGAGTTCATGGAACGGCGTGGCGCGTTGGCGTTCGACCGGCTGGACGATCAGCTTATGGTGGCCGTGCTGAACCCGTACGACGAAGTGTTGCGTGGCGACGTAAGGCAATGTGTTCGCAAGCCGTGCGCCTTCTTCCTGGCCTTTCCGGGCGAATACGACACGACGGCGGCGTTCATGCTGGAGTAGCCATGGAGATCCGGACACATTTCCCTTGAACCGTCCCGGTGGTTGTGGCTTACTCGTTCACCAAGATGAGTCGGTTTCGAACGTTCTTCCGCGGCGTGGGCCTTGCGGTGACGATGGCTGCCGCCGCGGGCTGTCTGTCGCCGCTGGTGCATCGCGCCGGCGCGCCGCGCAACGCGATTCTCCCGGTCGTGGCGGTGACCAGCTTCGAGAACCGCTCGAGCTACTCCGGCCAGTGGCGCCTGGGCGATGGGATGGCCGACCTGCTGGTTTCGGAGCTCGTGGCTTCCCGTCGCTTCACGGTGGTCGAGCGCGTCGAGCTGCCGACGATCTTCAAGGAGCTGGAGCGGCAGGTCACGGGCAACCGTTTCCGCCCGGAGGGGCGCGCGGACGCCGGCCGCCTGAAAAACGCCCGCTACATGATCCGCGGCGTGATCAACGACTTTTCACAGGTCTCGAAAACCTCCTTCTTCCTCGGGATCGAGCGCTTGCTCCTCGGCGGCAAGGGGTACAAGGCGCGTGTCTCGCTGACGGTGACCCTCGTGGACGTGGAGACCGGCGAGATTCTTGCGTCGGTGCAGTCGGCCGGCACGGCGCGGGCGCGCGAGGCGTATGTTTCGGCCCAGTACAAAGACGTGATGTTCGGCGGCGATGCGTTCTTCCGCACGCCGCTGGGCGTGGCGACGGCGGACAGCATCCGGCGCGCGGTGCACGAGATTGCCGCCGCCGTGCCGCGGAGCATGTGGCGCCCGCTTGTAGCCTCCGTGCTGCCGGATGGCCGCGTAGCTCTCAACGGCGGGTGCGACCGCGGGTTTGCCGTCGGACAGGTCTTCGAGGCGCGCGAGCGCGGGGCTCCGGTCACCGACCCCGCAACCGGGGATGTGCTGGGCGTCCTGGAGGGGAAGCGTGTCGGAACGCTGCGCGTCAGCGAGGTGCAGGACCGGATCGCCTTTGCCACGCCGCTGGATGGCCGCGGCTTCGAGCGAGGGCAGTTCCTCATGCCGCCCGCGACGAGGGTTGGCCGGTGATGCCTGCGCGTCGGTCCGCGATGGAGCGCGCCGATTGGGGGCCGCTGGCCCTGTGCGCCCTTGTGGCGCTGGCAGTTCAGACCGCGACGGTGGTCGAGACGAGCCGACAACTCGTGTTCCGGTTTCCGCTGCTTGACTCGGCCACCTACCACCGCATGGCGACAGCCATGGCCGACGATTCGTGGCACAGCCAGGCGCCCTTCTGGCAGCCGCCTTTGTACCCGGCGCTGCTATCCATGCTCTATCGGACGATCGGCAGCGACATGATTCCGGTCCGCCTGGCTCACGGGCTGACCGCGGCGGCGGCCGCCGTGCTGGCCTACGCGATCGGCCGCCGCCTCGGCGGAAAGCGCATCGCCCTGGCGGCGGGGCTGGCGACCGCATGCTACGGTCCGCTCGCGGTGTTCTGCGGGCAACTCCTGCCCGCCGGACTCGGCGCCGCGTTGACGTCGGCCGCCGTGCTGCTCGGGCTGCGACTTCTCGACCGTCCAACGTCGTGGCGGCGGGCCCTGCTCTGCGGGCTCGGGTTCGGCCTGGCGGCGGTTAACATCCCCAACGCGCTGGTCTGTGTGCCCGTTCTGGCATTTCTCGTGTGGCGGCGCTCCGGGGCGCCGCCGGCTGAAGGCGCCGCCGCCGCTCGCCGCGCCGCCGTGCTCGGCGCTCTGGCGGCGGGCATCGCAGCGGCGATTCTGCCGGTCACGCTCCGCAATTTCGTCGTGTCGGGGCAATGGGTTCCCATCTCGACCAACGGCGGCATCAACCTCTACATCGGCAATAACCCGGACGCGGTCCGGACGATGGCCATCCGCCCGGGAACCGATTGGGACCGGCTGGCGGCTCTGCCATTCCGCCGGGGCGGCGTCCGGACCGAGGCCGAGGCGCAGCGCTGGTTCAT
>JAQBFL010000373.1:0-2532 GCA_032123415.1 bacterium
CTGGGTGCCGATGCGACCGCAGATGGCGTGCCCGTACAACTGCTCCAGGTACGACCATCGTCCGTTCGTCGGGTTCAGTTCCGCTTCGGCGTCGTCCAGAACCGAGTCAAGGGACTCGCCCAGGATGACGTCTCCCCACTCCTCGGCCGTGATAGTCGAGAGCGCGGTCGAGTAGTCCGCGGCTAGCGTGCCTTCTATGGCCATGCCCATCGCGGCGGTGGCCGTGATGCTCACGCCGCCGGGGTACTTCTGGCCCGCGGCCGACCCGCCGGGGTTTTCCTCCAGCAGGATCTCGTTGCCCCATGCGCCCTTCGACTTCGCGGTGTAGGTCAGCACGCCCACGCCACCGCTTGATACGATGACGGGCAGGTCGTCGGGCACCACGCCGCCGGGGTACAGGTAGGCAAGGATCTCGGTCTTGATCGCGTCGGCGGTGGCCAGCGCCGTCGTCACCGGGACGCTGACGGTCTGCCCGCCGATGCCCAGGTGGATCGCGCCGTCCTCGGTGACGCCGGCTGCCGCCACGATGGTCAGCGTGCCGGTCGCCGCCACGCCTGCGCCGGGAGGCGCAACCGGGATGACGTACACAGCGCCGGCCTTGTCCTGCGCGAAGTAGGCGATTGCCTGCCGGTGCAGCATGCTGCCGCGGCCGGCAATGTCCGCCACCTCGGCGGCGCTCGTCACCTGGTAGGGCGTGTTGGCCACGTAGCCCGCGGCCAGTGTCAGATAGTGGCCCGTGATGTACGCGGGCTTCTCGGTGACGACCAGGCCCGCGGCGCGGTCCCCGTCGATCTCGATGTAGGTGCCGGGGTCAACCAGATTGCTCGGAATGACTTTGAAGGTTACCTCAGCCACTTAGACCTCCTTCTTCTTCGTCGGCTTCGTGGCCGCCGGGGTGTCGCTCAGTAGTTCCACGTCGCCCGATAGCAGCATGCGCCGCCATTGCACCGTCCACACGACAGCCGCGCCGCCTTCGGGCAGGAAGTGCCCGCCGGGCATGCGCACGAGCAGCCCGCCGCCGGGGCGGATGGTCACGTGTTCGCCGATGCGGGGGCTCCTGTCGATAACTCTCATAGGTCCACCTGCGCGGTTACGTCTGCCCCGTCGGGGGTGATCGGTTCGATGCTCAGCCGGATGAAGTCGATGGGCACGCCGTCCGGCAGTTCGTACTTAGTATGGTGCTGCACGTCGCATTCGACGATCGCCAGGATACGCCGCCTGTCCGTGTCCTCGTCGAGCACGAGGCGCGTGCGCATCGGCGATACGGTTTCCCACTCGTCCGCCCACGCCTGCGACGCCCACAGCGCATCCTTGACGGCATCAGCCAGTCTTGACGCTTCCTGCCCCGCCGCCGCGTCGCTCGACGCCCGGTTGTGGCATTCGATGTGGACGGTATCGACAGAGCGCCACTGGCTGTTCTGCACCTCGACGGTGCGCGGCGTCTCTTGGCGGTCGAAGCAATGCACCACCACGGCGGGGAGCAGGTCGTCGCTAAGCGCGAGCATGCGCCACGGGTAGACGGTCACGCCCGCGATCCCTGCCGTCAGGGCCGCCGCGGTTGCCGTCACGACGTCGTGTTGCGTGAGGTTCGCCATCAGGCGCCCGTGCGCATCAGGATGAGAAGCGAGTTCGCGTGCCCGTCAGGGCGCACGTCGACCACTTCGTAGGTCTGGCCAGCGGTCGTCAGCGCGTCACCCTGCTTCGGGGCGACGCTCAGATCCTCGAGGCGCATATCGCAGGTTGGATAGAGGGCGGTAAAGGGCACGCCATCGGCGCCCGGCATATCGATCACTCGCTCGTCAACGACGGCTTCGATGGCCTCCGCGACGCCCGTACTCGCTGGCGTGTACGACACCGGCTGTCCCCAGGTATCCCGGCAGACAATCGATGTCGCGGCACTTAGCGAATCCCTGAGCGTCACGGAGTCCTCCGATCATCTAGGCTACGTGATGGGCATGCAGACGAGGTAGACAGCGCAATCGTCCGCGGCGTTGGTCTTGTTGCAGTAGATGCTGGCGCCCTGAGCGAACTCGGACACCGCGCCTACCAAGACGGTCGTGCGGCTGAGGTCCGTATCTGCCGCGATGGGCAACGCGCTCGAAACGGCCGTTCCAATCCCTCCCGCCGTGTCACGAACGGTTACGGTCGTGCCGCCGCCGTTGGCGCCGAGGGACACCGACCAGCAATCGATCACGGTCAGCTTGACGGGCGCCACAGCGATCCCGTCAACGGCGACCGCAGTGCAGTCGACTTCGATCATGAAGGGCACGAAGTTCAGGCCGTCAGAGGCGTCGGCCTGCGCCACCTCCAGGTCAACGGCCTCGATGTTGGGGTCGGCGAGGAAGGCCGCCACATCGGCCACGGCCACGCCCGAGTCAGACTGCGCGCGGTCGGCCGCGGCGGTCTGCACGAAGTTACCGGCTCCACCAACGGCCGCCATCTGCGGCACGTTCGCTACGGCCACGCCAGAGGTGGACACGGCACGGTCTGCCGCAGCGGTCTGAAGGAACTCACCAGCGCCGCCAACCGCGG
>JAQBFL010000374.1:0-4863 GCA_032123415.1 bacterium
GTTGGAGCCGAAGATTCCGTTGTAGACGTGCAGTTCGTCGATCACCAGGTAGCGCAGCCGCGCCAGGACTTGCGCCCAGCGCGCGTGCTGAGGCAGCAGCGCCGCGTGGACCATGTCCGGGTTGCTGAAGAGGACCCCCGCGCCGTCGCGCAGCCGCCGTCGCAGCGCGGCGGGTGTATCGCCGTCATAGACGCCGGCCAGAGCGGAGACCCCCGCCCTCGCGGCGGCCGCGCCGAAGTGCCGGAACTGGTCCTGGCAGAGCGCCTTGGCGGGGAAGAGCAAGAGCGAAGTATCGGCCGCGCCCCCCACGGCGGCCGCCAGCACCGGCGCCGCATAGCACGCCGTCTTGCCGGAGGCCGTCCCCGTCTGCACGACCACGTCCTCCCCCGCCAGCGCGGCCTCGACCGCCTCGACCTGGTGCGCATAGAGCCGCTCGATACCCAACGCGTCGAGCGCCCGCCGCAGCGGCGCTCCCGCGCCGGCCGGCAGCTCGCCGTACAACGCCTGCCGCGGCGCGACCTCGTGAACATGCACGATCTGTCCCAGGTAGTCGGGATCGGCGCGCAGCTCGTCAAGAAATCGGTCGACATCCATACTCGTCCGGATTTCGGATCCGTCCTCATCCGTGAGCCGCAGCGTCCGGGCCTTGCCGGACATCCCAAATGGCCAGGAACTCCTGCGGCGACAACACCGGCACGCCGGTTGACGGAAACCCCTCGGGGTCGCGCGTAATCAGGTAGTCGACCTTCTCCCGGACGGCGGAGTGGAACTGCACGGCGTCCTCGAAGTCATCGATCGGCGCATCCATGGACTGGTTGATCAACCTTGCATCCAACGCGACGGGTGTGAATAGATCGCGGAGCACCCGCAAGGCGTCATCGGCCTTTTCTTTCCCGCCCGCCTTCCGCACGATGTAATAGATGTTGTTGAAACTGATCGCTGAAACGAGAGCCTCCACTTCCGCATGCTCGGCCATTGACCAGATACGGGCGGCGGCGTGGTAGAAAGGCTGGCGGGCGGCAAGGACGTCCAGCAGGACGTTTGTGTCAAGCAGCACTCTCACTGCGAAATCCCGTACTTGGAGTCGAGGGCATCGGCCAGCAGGCTCTCGTCCGTCGGATCGGAGGGCAGCCTGATAAGTCCTGTTGCCCGGCGGGTTATCGGGCTGCTGCCCAGCTCGGACGCAGGCACAGCACTCACCGCGCGCAGGAGCCGCGCGAAAAGCGCCGACACACTGGTATGCCAACCCGCGGCGGTCTGCTTCGCCTCGCGGATGATGTGTGGATCAACACTCAAAGTCAGTTTTGCCGTATTCATAAAGTCCCCCGTTCCATCCATACGTATCAATGTTCGGATAGAGTACGTAGTTGAGCCGGGGAAGTCAAGCCATCATCTGTCAGCATGCTCTCTCCCGGTTGATGACCAGACCTTGTGCCTTGCATCAGCCCACGATCTCGGCTAGAAATGACGCGCCATGAATGTTGATTACAGGAAGTGCCCATGATCGCGGTGAAGGTGCGGATGGGAACTGTCGGGGATCAGGACCGATTCCGGCGTGAGGATATGCTGGCGATGACGCCCGCGGAACGCATCATGACCCTGATCCGGCTTCGCAATTGCCAGTTCGGCGCTGCTTCCCGTCCCATTCGTGATTCCGGTGTCGTGAGCTATCGGACCTTTGATCAGCATATTGTACCGCGGAGATCCGCACCATGACCACGGACGCCAGTACGCCGGATATTTCGTCGGACATGCGGGAATTCCTTGAGCTGCTGATCAAGCACGGTGTTCAATTCGCCCTTTGTGGCGGGTTTGCGGTAAGCTATTAGTTCACACGCAGCGTCCGCGTGCGGATTTCACAACGGCCGGAACTGGGCGGCGAATTCCCCCAGCATGCCGGGCGGTCCTCCGACGCGCTTCAACCCTCCGATGCCGTGTCGGCGCGCCATCACGCTCTCAAAGGCCTTGGCGACCGTCTCCATGTCATCTTCGTCATATAACGCCACGGGGACCGCCAGGCGCAGCATGCGTACGTCCCGCCGCGCCTGTTCCGGCGAAATCATGTTGGGCGCCGCTCTCACGCCGCCATCGACAAACAAGGCGCCCGCCAGGGCATGCACCGGATACTCCCCGGCGCCAAGATGCGGGAGAAATGCCGCTACATCGACAAACACGCCGTGCCCGCCGACAGGTTCGACCACCGGCACGCCGACCTCGCGGAGGCGGTCCGATAGCCGCCGTACCAAGTCCATGCGCGCCAAGACCGCGGGTCCTTCGTCCGGCAGATTCAACGCCCGCGCGAGGCTCTCTCGTCCCTCGTGCGACAGGCCGGTTCCGAACGCCAGGACGGCCAAATCGCGCACTTTGACGAACAGTTCCTCCCCATTCGCGCCGACAAAGGCCCCGACGGGGCTCTTGAAATCCTTCGTCAGGCTGGCCGCGCAGCCGTCGGAGAGCGAGCACAATTCGCGGACGATCTCGACAAGACTCTTTCCCTCGAAACCCGCTTCCCGCTCGCGAATGTGAACGGCGTTCTCGAAAGCGCGCGTAGCGTCCAGGTAGACCGGGATTCCGCCGGGAGCCGTCAAAGCCCGGATCTCCCTCAGGTTCTGCAGGGACACGGGATGTCCGCCGGAGGCATTCACGCACAGCTCGACGTAGACGGCGTGGACCTCGCCGGCATCGATCGCCTTGCCCAGTCGGGCGCAATCGAGGTTGCCCCGGAACGGGCCGCCGCCCGCCTCCCCCCCCATTCCGTCCTCGCCGAGGTCGACCAAGCGGGCGCCGTTGGATTCGAGATGAAAACGAGTCGAGGGGAACAGCGCGTTGGTCGCCACCGTCCACCCCGGACGGATCGCGGCTTTGGTCAGCAGGGCTTCCGCGAACCGGCCCCGGAACACCGGCGTGACGTACCTGTATCCGAAGAGCCCCTGCAGGAGCGTTTCGGGTCTGGCGCCAGTCTTCGCCGCCCGCGGCCCGGCCGCGGAATCGTCCTCGGGCCACGGGATTTCGGACCAACTGTCGGTGAGCAGATCGACCGAGGCGCTGTGATGCGGCAGGAGGGCGGTGTTAAAGCCCACCTGCGACAGCAGGCGCCGGCGGTCCTCGGCCGATCCGGCCGCGCGTTTCGAAGCCCTGGGGACTGCCGGTTGTCCGGCCGCGGCCCGGGGCGTTGCAGGCTCTTCTCCCAGTTCGCCGATATCCATGATCCGGTACTGCTGTGTCAACGGCTCGACGACCAGAACCTTCGGAAGGCAGATCGGAGGGCGCCAGCCGGCAAACGTGGCCCCCAGCAAGGCAAGCGCTGCTTCCGTGCATACCAACGAGGAGGCCAGAACGGGCGAAATGGAGATAGACGGAACTTTGTGATGGATCATGTGCCGCTCGCTCGCGGCGAGATGCTCGGGGACGAAGAGGCCCCACAGCCCCTTGGGAATTTTCGCTTTCTCCGCGGCCGATTCGACATAGCCGCCGAAAACCGCTTCCATGGGCATGCCGTCCGGAGCGCCGACGACCAACACCGTCCCGAATCCCAGCACCGGCGCCGTGATGCCATAGATGCCCTTTGACCTGGCCAACCGGTACATCTTCATGCGCAGGTCGTTCGGCACGGCGATGTCGAGGCAGTCGATCAGCAGATCGATATCGTTGACGAACGCCTCGACCGTATCGTCCGCGATACCCCGCTCGGTCAGCGTGGATACCCTGACGAACGGATTGATCGACCGCAGGATCTCCTCGTAGACCTCCGCCTTGTTTCGACCCAGTACATCGACCGTGGCGCCCCACTGGCGGTTGATGTCGGGCTCGTCGAAACGTCCCGGATCGGCCAGAACGAAACCACCCACGCCCATACGCGCCAGGGTCATGGCGGAAGCCGCGCCGACGCCGCCGCATCCGGCGATGCCGATTGTCCGGGAGCGAAGCGACTCCACGGCGTTCCCGCCCAGCAACAGAATCGTGCGATTCAGATAGGCGCGAAAATAGTCCTCCGTCTCGCTCGCCGCGGACTTGTCTTTATCGATGTGCGCCATATTTCATCCTCTTTCGTCCCGCGGTCCCGCATTGGGTCGCAATCATCAGCATGATACGCTACATACTATCCTACGGCGTGTCAATGGACATTCAGTATCGGGCTCTTGCAAAACCTCCCGCGGACGACACGGATGTCGTCCCGCCATTTGAGGGCGCTTCCGGGTTTAGCGTGGGATTCTCTATTGATGCATGGCGCTGGGTGAGCCGGATCGAGTAAGCGGATCGGCGCCGGTAGCACTCTGGTCGCACCCCCGGCAAGGCCGGAAACAACAACACGGGGAAGGCGACAGACAGGATGAGAGCAGGAATCAGGTCGGCACACTGGAACGACGCGAAAGGGAACCCGGAAGGCGGGACCACGTTCGGCAACGGGTTCGCAATCGGTTGGCAGCACGTTGCCGGCCTGGCCGGCGACAACTACATTCCGACATCAACGACAACTATACTTCGACATGAGCGAAGGCCGAACGGCGCGTTCGTCGAGGACGTGATCGAGGCGGCGGCAGATCGCATCCGCTACTACCAGAGCGGCCGGTTCACTTCCGCTTACAACGCGAAGGCCCTGGAGTATCTGAAATTGGTTCATGGCTCGCGCTTGCACAATCGTCCACCGTAATCGTCGCCCGTAATCGTGAACCGATTTCCCCGCCGGCCGTCGGCGGACGATTACGGGCGACGATTACGGAACACGATTTCCTTTGGTCTTGCCGTTATCTTTCCTCCGGCCAACGTTCACGGGCGCGAGCTTGCGAGCGTACCGTGCGGCGGTTGGCGATCCGTTGTTCCGTCTGCTCCCGGTTCACGCTCCGGTGGAAGGGGAGAACATGG
>JAQBFL010000375.1:0-3004 GCA_032123415.1 bacterium
GGTCAGACGCAGGATGAAGTGAAGCGGTTGCTTCGGAGCGAGCGTGACGGGATAGAAGGCCATCGCCGTCCCCGCCGCCCGGATCGCACCGACCCAGGCCTGCTCGGCCTGCAGGCGCGAGTCCACCAACAGCGGCGCTTCGACCGCGCCGGCGAGGGAGAGTTCCAGGGCGGAGTCGCCCAGCAACAGGCGGCAGTGCGCGGGCGTGGCCACGGCCACGGTGGCGGGGGTGAAACAGCCATTGGCGAAGAGCCCGGCCCGGACCGGCACGTCCGCCGTGTAGCGTCCGACCACGGCGTCGCCGTCCCGGCGCCATTCCAGCGTGATCGCCGCCGCCTCGCCCGGGGCGAAGTCGTAGACCAGCGGCGCGTTGATGGACCGCCGCGGCCAGCCGCCCAGGCGCCGCACCCCGGCCGGGGTGACTGGCACGCGCCAGCGCACCCGCGTGTATCGCTGGTCCGGGGCGAAGGCGTCCGGCCCGTCCATGGTCAATAGGACATCCTTGTCGACCACCAGCCCCAACGCGGGGTGCGGGCAGGCCATGCGGATGCCCAGGACGTCGGGACCGAGGGCCAGGCTGACCCCCGAGATCCCCTGCAACTCGAACGCCCCGACCTCGAGGCGGGGGGTGTGGTTGAGGTTGGAATTTTTCGTGTTCATGTTTTTTGCTTTCCCTTCAAGTAGTGGTTCCATGCCGCACGGACTTCATTCCAATCCGTGGCCGTAATCGGTTCGTCATGGCGGAAGGACATATGGGTGAGCGTGTAGAGCGACGGGATGCCGAGGGACGGCTGCAGGCAGAGGTAATCCAGCCAGGATTTCTTGGAGATGAACGGATCGTTGTCGGTGTCAATGGGAATCCCAGGCAGGGCGATGCGCGCCATTTCGGCGCGGAATGTCATCTCCGAGCCGACATCCTCATGCAAACTAAAGATGTCGTTCAGGCGAAGCATCTCCGTGACGTCGGCGAAGTGAGGATTGGCGCAGTGCGTCTCCAGCACAGTGTCGGGCTTGGCGTTGCGCATCGCGTCGTGGATCAGCTTCAGATAGTCGTGCGTCAGATCCATGCCCCACAAATCGCCGGCGGGCCGATAGCCGCTGCCCCGCGGCAGGTCGCCGGTGAAATCGACCTTGAACCCGTCGGCGTTCAAGCCGTCGGGCGCGACGGCGCACGCCACGGCATCGGCGAGCCGGCGGCGGAACTCGGGATGGGTGGGATCGCAGCCGTCGCCCAGGCCGGGGTCGTGCGGCATGCGCAGCGCTTCGTCGAGGCCGCCGGGGTTCCAGGTGGCGAGCCAGAGGAAGACGCGCTTGCCCGAACGGTGGAGCCGCTCGATGAACCCCTTCATGTCGGGCCACAGCCGTTCGTCGGGGTGCGGGATCGTCAGGCAGGGGCTCCAGCCCATATCGATGGTCAGCGTGCCATACGGCAGCCGCCGCTCGTCGAGCAGGCGAACGATCTCTTCATAGGCCGCTTGCGAGGCATAGCCGCCAGCCCCGGGCGTGATCGGCGTGCCGATGGTGGGAATGGCCCCCTGACTCGCCCGGGCGGCCCAGACCGTCTGCTGTCCCCAGCCGCAAACCATGGGGCGCAAGGCCCAGTCCGGCGCGGCGGAGCCGGACGACGGCGCGAGACCACTGCGGCGCAGATAACCGGCGTAATCCGCCAGCCCGTCATTGATGGTGGCGCACGGTGCCAGGCGCAGCGCCGGCGCGGCCCAGTGTCCGTCCACGCGGGTCTTGCCGTCGAAGTGCAATTCGAGCCCCCAGCCGGACGTCGCCACGTAGTCGAAGTGGTGGAAGCGGCTGGCGCCGATCATTGAGGCCACGCCGGCACAGTAGGCGCCATTGAACACGTAGGCGTACAGGGGGGGGGCGAAGAAGGTGTTGAACGTCTCCGGGCCGAACGTCGTGGCGCAGGTGATCCGTTGCGACACGCCCGGCGGCAGCCGTTGCGGCCCAGGAATGTTCGGTTGCGCATTGAAGACCGAGTCGAGAACCAAGGACGAGCCGGTCCAGTTCCGACGCCAGTCGGGCCGGGCCCATTTCAGATTCTGGAGGGTGGCTTCCGGCTGCGGTTGCCGCGCGGGGTCGAAACCGGCGAAATAGGTGACCCGGTCGACGGCGCCCCGTCCCTCGACCTCGACGCGGAAGAGCGCCTCCCGCGGAGTGATCGTCACGTGCAGGAGCTTGCGCTCCCAACAGCTCTGACGGGCGGCGAAGCGCCAACGCACGCCCTCGCCGTCCGCGTCCGCCCCCTCGAAGATCCATGCCATGCCGGCATCGGGCGCCGCGCCGGGCTGCGATACCGCCGCCTGGCAGGCCAGCCGGAAGGGGGCTTTGCCGGGTGCCTCCATGCGGAATTCGCCGCTGCCGGCGTCATGTGTAATCCTGAATGCCGGCATCTCCTGGCAGAGGCTGCCGGCAGCAGTTGTGTGGTTTGACATCGGTCGTTCCTTTCTTAGGTTCATGGAGAAGTTGGCAGTTCAATCCCGACTACTCGCACCTCCGCGAGTTGGTGCCGGCGAAGCACAATCTTTTGTTCCGAGCCATGATTGCGCCACCGCCGCCGTCCGGCCGGCGTGATCGGCACGCGCCAGCGCACCCGCGTGTACCGCTGGTCGGGGGCGAAGGCATCCGGCCCGTCCATGGTCAAGAGGACATCCTTGTCGTACACCAGCCCCAAAGCAGGGTGCCGGCAGGCCATGCAGATGCCCAAGACGTCGGTGCCGCAGACCAGGCTGACTCCCGAGATTCCCTGCGACTCGAACGCACCCGCCTCTCGTGGGTGGACATGGGAACAGTCGTTTGCGATCGTATCTTGCAGTCTCATGCGCCGGCCACCTCCATGGCAATGCGGGCCCAATCGAAAAGGCGCTGCGGCTCGTAGCGCACCGTGCTGATATCCTTCAGGATCAACTCGACCGGACACCCATATTTCTCACATACCTCCCGCGTCGCGGTCAGATCCGCCCGGACCCGATCCGGACGGTAACAATCCGTC
>JAQBFL010000376.1:0-6183 GCA_032123415.1 bacterium
CGCCAGCAGGGCCGGGTAGGATTCCTTCGCCTTTTCCAGCGCCGCGATACGCGGCAGGAGCGCGGTGACGTCCTCCTCGCGCATGAGCCGGCGCGCCAGCAGTTCCTGCCGGCGTTCCAAGTCTTTCTTGAGCTCGGCCAACTCGGCGTCAGACTGAGACTGGCGCAGCTTCTCGTCCGCGTAGGCCGTCCGCGCCGCGGACAGCGAACCGTCCATCTGGCGCATCATGCCCAGAATGCTCTGCCGGTGCTCCATGATGGTCTCTTCGGCGTCCTGCCACTCCAGCACGTCCTCGAAGGCGGCGGTCGCGTCCATCAGCGAGGTATCCATCCGCGCCACGACCTGGCCCCGCGCGATCGGCTGGCCGAGCGTGACATCGATCGACGCGATGCGGGCGGTCTCGGTCGGAGAGATGTCCTGGTCGATGGCGTCCACAATGCCCATGACCGCGCCGTAGCGCACCGAACTGGCGTAGAGCCAGTAGACGGTCAGCGCCAGCCCCAGCCATACGAGGAAGGGCCAGTATCCGAGTGCGTTGCGCAGCAGCATCCGCGCCGGCATCCGCAACCTCGGTCTGCGATAGGTATTGTCGTTGGCCACGTCTGCTCTCCGCCGCCGCTACAGTTCCACTGTGGTACGCTGCATGATCAGGCTGGCGTCCCGCACATCGCGAACCGCATGCAGCTTGTCGATCAAGTCCGATTGGTACGACGGGTCGACCAACCGCACCTGGTACGCATACTCGATCGCCTCGCCCTGGATCGCCTCGCGCATGGCAATCAGGTGAAACGCCGAACAACATTCCCGCAGCACGTTCTTGACCTCTTCCTCGCGCTCGCCGGACGCCGCCTGCGTGAAGCGCAACAGCCCCTCATAGTGCCGGCGCGAAGCGAACGGCGACCAGTGCAACAGCAGGGCGGCCGCGCAGAGCGTCGCCGTGCCGACGATCGCCACCGTGAAAACGCTGGCGCCGCAGGCGATCCCCACGCCGAAGCAGGCGAAGAGGAAGATCATGTCGCGCGAGTCCCGCACCGGGGTGCGGAAGCGAATGATCGCCAGCGTGCCCAGGATGCCCAGACCGCGCGCCAGGTTGTTGCCGATGGCCATGATCAGCATGGCCACAATCATCCCGCCCAGCACCAGGGTGTGCATGAAGGATCGGGAGTAGGAGAACCCCTGGAAGGTCCAGCGGTAGACGGTGGCGAAGACCACACAGAGCACAAAGCTCAGCAGAAGGGACATCAGGATCTGCGGAGCGCCAAGAACCCTGACCTGTCCGAATACGGTTGCAAAATCATCCATCGTCAGACCTTCATGCGTCGGACGAACCGACGCCGTTTTACTCCGCCCGCCACGCGCTAGACGACCAACACGTCCGTCTCGTACGCGGGCCGCTCGAATGGATCGCAGAAGAACGACTCAAGCCACAGCGCAGCAGAATACTTGCAGTTGCCCGTGCGTTCAAGCCCAAACTCGACCACCATATCGATCATCCAGCGGGGCGCTTCGCTCAAGGTCTTGAGTTCGAGCACGACGCCCGAGAAGGGCTGCTGCTTGTTCTGGGCCACGCTGGCGTCCATGGGGATCCAGCGTCCGCCCCGCCCCCAGCCGTCCCACGACCGCGTCGGCTGGTATTCGAGGCGGCGGTCGAACGTCACCCGCGCGTACTGGTCGAGCGCGCCGAAGTACGACTCCCGCGTGTAGCGGATGAGCACGACGGGCCGCGCGCCGATCTCTCGAACCAGCCGCCGGTACTCCAGAAACCCGACTTCCTCCTTGGAACTGCGGAAGGACAGGTTCACCATCGCCTCGGTAAAGAGGCGCTCCCCCCATTCTTCGAAAGGAATCGAGGTGCGGGACTTGACGATCGTGCCGCAAATCTTGCGCTTGATCTCCATGAACACCGGGCTGTCTCCCGGGGTGTCGTAGAGGCGCGCGCGCAGCTTGAACCGGTTCAGGGCCTCGTGCTCCTTGGCGTGATGGAGCGCGAGCGTCGGCGTGTCGAGCTGCAGCGTCGTGATCACATACTCGGGAGGATGGCCCTTGCAGTGCGGGTCGGGTTGGCAGAAGGGCACCAGGAACTCGCGGATATCGGGAACGAGAGACGCAGGGATAATGTACTTGGCCTCATGGCGGTCAAGCTGCACATCGTACGTCGCCTGGCGGGACTTCCGCCGCTGCTCGTTCGAGGTCATCATCCTCCGGCACTCTCCTTCGTTCCGGCGCCCCTACCCCAGCAGCGCCAACAAAACGCCGGCCGCCACGGCCGACCCGATCACGCCCGAAACGTTCGGGCCCATGGCGTGCATCAACAGGAAGTTGTGCGGGTTGGCTTTCAGCCCCTCCTTGTTGACGACGCGCGCGGCCATCGGCACCGCCGAGACCCCCGCCGCGCCGATCAGCGGATTCAGCTTCTCGCGCAGGAACAGGTTCATGAACTTCGCCAGCAGCACCCCGCCCGCCGTGCCGATCGCGAAGGCCACCAGCCCGAGCGCCAGGATGCCCAGCGTCTCGGGCCGCAGGAACGTGCCGGCGGAGAGCTTCGATCCCACCGCCAACCCCAGCAGAATGGTGACGATGTTGATCAGCTCGTTGGCCGCGGTCTTCGACAGCCGCTCGACGACCCCCGCCTCTTTGAGCAAGTTGCCGAACATGAGCATGCCGACCAGTGGCGTCGCCGAGGGCAGCAGCAGGATGCACAATGCCAGCACGGCAATCGGGAAGACGATCTTCTCGACGCGGCTGACGTGCCGGAGTTGCTTCATCTCGATGGCGCGCTCCGCCTTCGTCGTCAGCAACCGCATGATGGGGGGCTGGATGATCGGCACCAGCGCCATGTATGAGTAGGCCGCCACGGCAATGGCGCCCAGCAGGTCCGGCGCCAGGCGGCCGGCCAGGAAGATCGCGGTGGGACCGTCCGCGCCGCCGATGATGCCGATGGACGCGGCGTCTTCGATCGAGAACGTGATGGCCGGGAACACCCGGCTGAGCGCCAGCGCGCCGATCAGGCTGAAGAAGATGCCGAACTGCGCGGCCGCGCCCAGCAGGGCGGTCTTGGGGTTCGCAATCAGCGGCCCGAAGTCGGTCATTGCGCCCACGCCCATGAAGATCAGTAACGGAAAAAGTCCGGGGGGTACGATGCCGAAATCGTAGATGGCTCTCAGTAGTCCGCCCGGCTCGGCGATGCCCGCCAACGGTATGTTGGCCAGGATCCCGCCGAAACCGATCGGCAGCAAGAGCAGCGGCTCGAACCCCCGCGCGATCGCCAGGTAGATCAGCAGCAGCCCGACGCCGATCATGACCAGTTGCCCGACCCCCTCGGGCAGCAGTTGCCCCTTGCCGTCCGGGGCCGGCGCCGCCGCGTCGTCTCCCCACGCGCGGAAGCCCTGGAAGATCGCGTACAGTCCGGTGGATTTCGCCAGTTGAGTTGCCGACTCGCGGGCGGACCCGATGTGCCGCACTTCCCCCTCCGCGCCGTCATCGCCCGCCTTCGCCGGACCCGCCAGCGCAGCCGCGAAAACAATGCCTGCAAGAATCGATCTGGCCGTCACGCCGCGCCTCCCTCAGTTGATGTATGCCAGAACGTGCCCGGCCGTCACCTGCGCGCCCTTGCTGACGGCGATGGAACTCACCGTGCCGCTGACGGGCGCCTTGATATCCACTTCCATCTTCATGGCTTCGAGCACAACCAGCGTATCGCCGGCGTTGACTTGCTGCCCCTCGCGGCAGGGAATGCGCACCACGATCCCCGGCAGAGGCGCCTTGATGGACTTTGCATCCGCCGTGGCGGCTTCTTTCTTGTCCTGCGGAGCGGACTTGAAGTCCGTCACGCCCGCCTTCACGTCGATGGCATACGCCTTGCCGTCCACCATGGCCTTGCCGCCTTCGATCATGACGGCGTACTTGCGCTCGCCGACGGTCACCGTGTACCCGGCCGGCTGCGCCTCCCCATGCGCCGCCTTTTCCTTGGGCAGGCTCTTGCGGATCATGAGCTTGGCCTCGCCCTTGAGGAAGGCGATGCCCTTCTCCTTGCAGGTCGCCGAGATGAAGAGGTTCTCGTCGGTCTCGGCCACACCCGCCGCCTGGAGCCGCTCGCGCGCGGACTTGATCCCCTTCTTGGGATCTTCGTCGGTAATCTCAAGCGGCGTGCGCTTGGTCGGCTCTCGCTTGAGTTGCTGCGCGGCCAGTTTCACGATCTCGGGATCCGGTTCCACCGGCGTGCGGCCGAAGTAGCCCAGCACCATCTCGCCATAGCCCTCGGCGATGCGCTTCCACGGGCCGAACATGACATTGTTAAACGCCTGCTGGAAGTAGAACTGCGATACCGGCGTCACGGAGGTTCCGAACCCGCCGCGGCGCACGACATCCTCCATGGCCTTGATGATGGCCGGGTACTTGTCGAGAATCCCGTTGTCCCGGAGCATCTGCGTGTTGGCCGTCAGCGCCCCGCCCGGCATCGGGCTCCAGGGGATCATCGGCTCGACCTTGAAGGCTTCCGGCGGCATGAAGTAGTCCTTCATGCACTCCTTGAAAACCTCCTCGGCTTCGAGCACCTTTTCGATGTCGACGCCCAGGTCGAAGTCGGTGCCCCGCAGCGCATGCCACATCACCACCACGTCCGGCTGACACGTTCCGCCCGAAACCGGCGCCATCGACAGGTCGATCGCGTCGGCGCCCGCGTCGAGCGCGGCCTTGTAGGCGCTGACGCCGATCCCCGCGGTTTCGTGCGTGTGGAAGTGCAGCATGACCTCCGCCGGCAGCAGCTTGCGCGCGCGGCGAATGGTCTCGTACACCTTCGAGGGCACGGACGTTCCCGAGGCATCCTTGAAACAGACCGAGTCGAAGGGCAGCCCCGAGTCGAGGACCGCGCGCAGGGACTTCTCGTAGAAATCCGGATCGTGCGCACCCGTGCACCCCGGGGGCAGTTCCATCATCGACACGCAGACCTGGTGCTTCAGGCCCGCTTCGTGGATGCAGCCGCCGCTGTAGATCAGGTTGTTCACGTCGTTGAGCGCGTCGAAGTTGCGGATCGTCGTAATGCCGTGTTTCTTGAAAAGTTGCGCGTGCAGACGGATCACGTCGCTGGGCTGGGAATCCAAACCGACCACGTTGGTGCCGCGCGCCAGGGTCTGCAGGTTCGCGTCGGGTCCCGCCGCTTCGCGGAAACGGTCCATCGCCGCGAAGGCGTCTTCGTTGCAGTAGAAGTACATCGACTGGAACATGGCGCCGCCGCCGGCCTCGAACCAGGTGATGCCCGCCGCGCGGGCCGCCTGCACGGCCGGGATGAAGTCTTCGGTTTTGACACGCGCCCCGTAGACGGACTGGAATCCGTCGCGGAATGCGGTGCACATGAATCGAACGCGTTTCTTGCTCACGGTGTGTAACACCTGCCCTCTACTTGCCTCGATAATGCCGGATGGCCGCCACGGCGACGGCGATCTCGACGGAGTTGTCCGGTGCGATGACCGCGAGATGGCTCTCCGCCGGCTGTTCGTCGGCGAAGACGTGAGCGAAGCGCTGGAAGAACCAGGCGCTCCCATTCATGACCAACACCATCAGCCATAGGAACACAAACACGGTTCCCATGCCCGCGAACATCAGAACAATCCCTTCGCTCAGCATAGCTTCGCCTTTCCAAAACGGACGATGAAAAAAAAAGGGAAACAAAACTATACACGCCTCAGTGAATCGAAAGCAACTATATCCGTCGAATTTGTTGTAAAGGGCCAGCGAGGGCCAGCGACCAGGGCCGGCGACGCCCATGCGATGTTGTTGCATCCTTATTGTTTGCATTCCCGACGTCAGACGTGGTATAGGCATCGTTCTCTTTGGACGTGTCGGAAAGGGTGTGCCGGTGTATCTCAAGTCGCTCGAAATGGTCGGTTTCAAGAGCTTCATGGACAAGACCAAGCTGGTCTTCGATCCGGGGCTCACCTGCATCGTGGGGCCGAACGGCTGCGGGAAAAGCAATGTCTCGGACGCGGTGCGGTGGGTGCTCGGCGAACAGAGCGCCAAGGCCCTGCGCGGCTCGAAGATGGAAGACTGCATCTTCAACGGCACGGACACGCGCAAGCCGCTGGGCATGGCGGAAGTCAGCATCAGCTTCGCGGACTGCGAGAAGACACTGGGCGTCGAGTTCGACGAGGTCACGGTCACGCGCCGCGTCTTCCGCGACGGCGAAGG
>JAQBFL010000377.1:0-9105 GCA_032123415.1 bacterium
TTGTTTCATACAGGCGCCCCGGTCCGATTGATAAGAAATCGCTTTTCAGGAAGCGCGGGCACCCACCTGCTGGGACCGATCCGAAAGAGCGCCTTCATGGTGGAGATGTAGCAGAATCGGGAAGGTGACGTCAAGTCCGGCAGCGATTCGCATTAAGACCGCAGAGACCGCCTGAAGGCGGGACGCCCACGGGCCTGCATGCAGGCGTTCCGGCGTTGGAGTAACGGCTTTAGCCGTCTTTCGAGCCGATGAGCGGTCATCGTCCGAATTGCTGACACGGATAACGCGCGGGTTGCATTCGCCGGCGGACCTGGGTTATAGTGAGCCCCGTGCCGCGCGCCGAATTGGGGAGCGCGGGAGGGTGACGAACGGAACGGAAGAGAGGCGAATCACTATGGAGCGGTATCTGTTGGCTGCGATGGCGGTGGGCATGTGTATGGGGGTTGTCGCGAGCGCTCGCGGGGCCGGGGAGCAGGCGGAGGACGCGGCGGCCGTGGCGCCGAAGCCCGTGTTGCCGGACGGCCTGTATGCGCGAATTGCCACGGACAAGGGCGATATCCTCTGCGCTCTGGAGTTCGAAAAGGCACCGCTGACCGTCTGCAGCTTCGCGGGGTTGGCCGAGGGCAAGCTGAAGACCAACGTCCGCCAAGGCCAGCCCTTTTTCGACGGGCTGACGTTCCATCGCGTCGTCAAGTCGCCCAGCCCGTTCGTGATCCAGGGCGGATGCCCGCAGGGCTCCGGAACGGGAGGGCCGGGCTACAGGTTCCGCGATGAGATCGCCCCCTCGCTCAAGCACACCGGCCCCGGCATGCTCTCCATGGCCAACGCCGGCCCGGGCACCAACGGCAGCCAGTTCTTCATCACCCTGGCCGCGACCCCCTGGCTGGACGGCAAGCACGCAATCTTCGGGCGCGTCGTGGAAGGCATGGACGTGGTCAACCGCATTGAGCAAGGCGATGCCATGCGGCGCGTCGAGATCCTGCGCGTCGGCGCGAAAGCGCGGGAGTTCAAGGCCGATCAGGCGTCTTTCGATGCGCTGCGCTAAGCGGCCAGAATCCGCTTGCGTTCGGCGATGGGCCGTGCCACAGTAATACTTCAACACGGGAGGCGCCATGACCAAACGGGACCTTGTCGTCAAAATCTCTTCGAAAACCGGCATCATTCAGAAGGACGTGTACACGGTCATTCAGAAGACGCTGGACTACATCGTCGAGAGCCTGGCGGCCGGCCGGCACGTCGAACTCCGCAACTTCGGCGTTTTCGAGCCGTGCCGACGCCGCGCGCGCGTCGGCCGCAATCCGCACAAGCCGCAAAAGCCCATTCCGATCCCGGCGCGCACCGTCATCAGGTTCAAGCCGGGCAAGAGCATGCGCAGGAAGGTCGCTCGCTTCTGAGCGCGGCGAAGGCGGCGCGTGCCGCGCCTGGTAGCAGCGGAATCGACGAGCATGTCTGACGAATCAACGATGCTGGCGCCCCCGCGTGGGATGCGCGATTTTTACCCGCCCGAGATGGCCTTGCGCCGCCGCCTCTTCGACGTGTGGCACGCGGCCGCGCGCCGCGCCGGGTTCGAGGAATACGATGCGTGCGTCGTGGAGAGCCTCGATCTGCTGAAGCGCAAAGCCGGCGAGGAGATCGTCGACCAGATCTACGCCTTCCAGGACAAGAGCGAGCGGTGGCTTGCGCTGCGCCCGGAGATGACGCCCACGCTGGCGCGTATGCTGGCCGCGCGCGAGGGCTCCCTGACCTTTCCTGTCAAGTGGTACACGATCGCGCAGTGCTTTCGCTACGAGCGCATGACGCGCGGGCGCAAGCGCGAGCACTACCAGTGGAACCTGGACATCGTGGGAACCGACGCGGTGGCCGCCGAAGCGCAGGTGCTCGGGGCCGCCGTCAACGCCATGGACGCGCTCGGGCTGGACGCGCGGCACTATGCGGTGCGTTTCAGCAGCCGCGCCCTGCTGGGGGATCTGCTGGCCAGCCTCGGCATCGCCCCCGCGCACCACGCGCCGGCGTTCCTTGCGCTGGACAAGCGCGGCAAGATCGATGACGCGGCCATCGAACGGCTTCTTGCGGCCGAGGGCGTGGATCGCGACTGCACGCGGCGCATCTTCGACCTGCTCAGCCTCGATTCGCTCGATGCCGCCGCCGCGCGTTTGAGCGCGGACGCGCCATCCTTGGCGGGCGTGCGGCGGTTTCTGGAGGTCGCGGCCGCGCAGGGCATCGGCGAGTTGCTGCGGTTCGACCTGTCGGTCATCCGCGGTCTGTCGTATTATACCGGTATCGTCTTCGAGGCCTTCGATACGGCCGGCAAGCTTCGTGCCATCTTCGGCGGCGGGCGCTATGACCGGCTCCTGGCGGACGTCGGCGGCAAGCCGCGCTCCGGAGTGGGCCTGGGGTTCGGCGACGTGGTGGTCGCCGAGCTGCTGACCGATCTGGCGCTTGCGGGTCAGGCGGCGGGCGGCGCGGACATCGAGGTGGGTTTCATGGAGCCCGCGCAGGAGCTGCCGGCCATCCGGGCCGGCGCGGCCTGGCGGCGCGAGGGGAAGCGGGTCAGCGTCGCATGCCATCCGGAGAAGGCCAAGGTCTTCTTCGGACGCGTCTCGAAATCCGGCGCCGCGGAAGCGGTCTACATCGGCCCCGACGACGTGGCGGCCGGGCTGCTGCGCGTGAAAAACCTCGCCACGCGCGAGCAGCGCGACATTCCGTTGCGAAGTGTGTCGGACTGAAACGAACCGTAACCCCAGGGTGGTTGACATGGACCGAACGGCGCTTCCCAAGCGGGACAAACTCGGCGAGATCCTGATCCGTCAGGGTTCCATCAACCGCCAGCAACTGGATCTCGCCCTTGAGAAGCAGGCCGCCACCGGGGATTACCTCGGTGAGATTCTCATCCATCTCGGCTATGCCGAGTCCGCGGACGTGTATCGCGTTCTGGCACGGCAACGCGGCATTCCGTACATTGATTTGTCGTTCGTCGATGTCGAGTCGCCCGTCCTTGCCATGGTCCCGCGCGAGTTCGCCGAGAAGTACACACTGATCCCCGTGGCCGTCGAAGGAGAGACGATCAAGGTGGCGGTCTCGGACCACCTCGACGTCATGGCCTTCGACGGGCTCTCGACATTGACGGGGCTCCAGCCGGTTCTGCTGCTCAGCAGCCGTCGCGAGATCCGCAGGGCCATCCGCGAAAACTACGCCCGCCCGGATGAAGTGGAGAAGGATATCGAGCACATCCTGGCCCGTGAGGTCGAGGATGAGGCGAAGCGGCGGTCTGAAACACCCCTTGACGACCACCGCCGCGCGTCCGCTGTGGATGACGCCCCGGCCGTGCGGTTCGTGGACCTGCTCATGCAGCAGGCCATCGACCGCAAGGCCAGCGACATGCACCTGGAGCCGCATAAGGACAGCGTCACGCTGCGTTATCGCATCGACGGCATCCTCCATGAATTCGCCGCGCCCACGCGCGGCATGCACGACGCCATCGTCTCCCGGATCAAGATCCTCGCCAATATGAACATTGCCGAACACCGCCGGCCCCAGGACGGCCGGTTAGCCATCCAGGAGTACGACATCGACGTTCGCGTCTCCATCATTCCCACGATCCACGGCGAGAAGGTGCAGATGCGCTTTCTCGACAAGAACCGTCTGGTGCTGGACTTCGCCTCTCTGGGGCTCAACGATGCGCACCGGCTCATGTACGAAGAAGCCCTGCGGCGCAGCCAGGGCATGATCCTCGTGATCGGACCGACGGGCAGCGGCAAGACAACCACGCTCTACTCCGGCCTGGCCTTCGTCAACACGCCCGGCAAGCAGATTATGACCGTCGAGGACCCCGTCGAGTACGTCTTCCCGACGATCAACCAGATCCAGGTGCACGCGGAGATCGACCTGACTTTCGACACCATTCTGCGATCCATCCTCCGGCAGGATCCGGACATCATCATGGTCGGCGAGATCCGCGACCAGGAGACAGGCGAAATCGCGGTGCGCGCTTCGTTGACCGGACACCTCGTGCTGTCCACGCTGCACACCGTCAGCGCCGTCTCAGCAATCAACCGACTGATCTCGATGGGCGTGAAGCCTTATCTGCTCGGTTCGTCGCTTTCCCTGATCATCGCGCAGCGCCTTGTGCGGCGCCTTTGCACTCGGTGCGTGACACAGGACGACCCCGCGGCGGCCTCGCTCGAACAACTGCGGCTCGATCCGGCCGGGAAGTATTTCACGGGCAAGGGTTGCCGCTACTGCAACGGTGCGGGCTACCGGGGGCAGGTGGCCATCTTCGAGCTGTTGTCGGTCAGTCGGCCGATCGCCCACCTCATCTCAGCGGGCGCCCCGGAGGGGGATATCGAGACCGCGGCGGAGAAGGCGGGCATGGTGACGCTGGCGCAGAGCGCCGCGGAGAAGGTTAGGGACGGGGTCACATCGGTGGAGGAGGTGCTGGCGCGCATCGTGGTCATGCCCGCCCCGCCCGCCCCTCAGAAATCCGAACCATGAAGAGCCTGGCGCTCGGGACCTGGCCGGCCGTCTACTTCTGCGAATTCGACGGCCCCCGCACGCGGCGGGTCTGCATGACCTTCTCGTCGTAGTCAACGGCGTCGGCGCGAACCCAGACGGTGGCGCCTTCGTGACGCACGCGCACCCAGTCGCCCGCGCGTTCGACAACGCGCACACGGCTGCCGGCCGGCAACTCGCGCAGCGCCTTGGCCGACCGCGCCGGGGCCGCGCGTCCGGTTTCGTCCCGGCCTAGGCGGGCACCGTGCGCGCCCCATTCGACTCGGCCGAATGCCAGCGCGGCGCCGACCACCGCGCCCGCAACAGCCAACCACAGCAGGCCGCGCCGCCAGCGCCGCCGCAAGGCGTTCGCCCCGGCGGCGGTGAGCGTCAGGGCGAGACCGATCGCCAACACGCCCTGCATGACGGGCCGCCAGAATGTCACTGCGGTCGCCGCCACCGGAACGGCCCCCGCCTTATCGTCCGGACGGAACACATCGCGCGTCACCACGGCCTTCTGCTGGAAACGCAGGGCGTACGGACCTTCGGACAGCGTCCGGAAAGCGCCGGCAGCCGGGTCGAAAAACACCAGCACCACCGGACCGACGTTCGTGGCGCCCGCGTCCATCGGCACGACGATCTGCTCGAAGGTCTTTCGCCAGCCATCCTCCTCCGCCACGCGCGCGGCATAGGTTCGGAAGCCCGGGCCCGCGGCAAGGCGGGGCGGTTGGACGAGCTCCATGCGCCCCACGCCCGTGACGGTGCTGCGAATGTGGCAGAGGTCCCCGACCGCCAGTTCCCGCGGCTCGACGGACACCTCCATCGTGAATTGCCCGACCAGCCCCGACCAGTCCGTCGGTTTCCCCGCTTCGGGAACGGCGTCGATGCGGAAGGTTGCCGGTTCGACGGCCACCTGCCGCCGCTCCTCGACCATGGCATTCCAAAAGCCCGTGCCGCGGGTGACGACTCCCAGCGTCAGGCTGGGAGCAAGCCGCACGCTTCCGGGGGCGACCGCGGTGAGCGGCACGCGGAAACGCCTCTCGGCCCGCACGGTTCCGGCCACCACCGAGCGGCGGGGTTCCAGCTCGCGGAACTGGCCGAAAGCGACCAGGCCGGATTCCACCTCGGGTCCGGGGGCCAGTTGGATGTTCTGCCCGATATCCGCGCCGGAGACCTCCACGCGCAGCACGGCCTCGACAACCTGGTTGACGAACAGCTGGGCCGGGACGCCGGTCCATTCGGCCCGAACCGTCTGCGCGGCGGCAGGCCGGGCTGCGGCAAGCGCCGCCAGGGCGACCGCGGCCGCGCGGGCCCGCCACCTCGCACCAGCAATTCGCATTTGGCCTCCTTTCGGTTTCGGACGTTCTAAGCTGACAGCACGCTTTTCCGTGAGGCGCCTGCAAAACCCTTCCGCGGCTCACCGCAGGTTCGCCCTCCATTCAAAAATCCAGCGTTATTTCCACATCTGGAGGGCGAGGACTTCGGCGAGCTCAGTCGAGCCGCTGTGCCGAGCCGTTGTGTTTCGAAGGGTTTTGCAAGAGCCTCCCGTGTAACTGTCGTTTTTGCAGGGTGTTAGCCGTCTCTCGGCTTTCTCCCCCTTTTCTCCATCCACTTCGGTGAACGAGAGCGGCGAGAATGGCGGACGCCGGGGATACTCTCTAATCGTAATCCGCTCTCGTCGCCGCTCTTGTCAACCGATCTTCCTGAGTCTTGCATGTTTGCTCATAGCATACTGCAGCTGCGTGTGATCTGCCGCAGCCGCGAAATGCCTTCGAGGACAATCTCGGCATCCATTTCATGCACCTCGACACGGCCGCCGATCGGAGATGGCAGCGTGACGGTCAGGATGCCACCAAGGTGCTCGCGGAAATCCTCGAGGCCCGACAGGATGGCCCAGCTTCCGTCCGCGTTCCTGCGTTCGAGCACGCCGGACCAGATCGGCAGTCCGCAGGCCAGCAGCGCCCCGACGATATCGTCGAATTCCACCTCGGTCAGGAACCCCTTGCGGTGCGCGTAGTACGAATCGAGGGCGACGCCGATCGAGACGGCCTGGCCGTGCCCGATCTCGTAGCCGGAGAGAATCTCGATCCGGTGCGCGCTCCAGTGCCCGAAATCCAGGGGGCGGCTGCGGCCGAATTCGAACGGATCGCCGGCGGACGCGATGTGCCGCAGGTGCAGCACCGCCGCGCGTTCGACGGCGCAAGCCATGACCGACTCGTCCCGCGCGCGCAGGCGAGCGGCGTGCGACTTGAGGTAGGCGAAGAACTCCGCGTCCCGCACGAGCGCCACCTTGAACGCTTCGGAAACCCCGCCGATCCAGTAGCTCCACGGCAGCGTGTCGAAAAACGAGGGGTCGATGATGACCCCATACGGCGGCGCAAAGACACCCGCGTAGTTCTTCATGCCAAAGGCGTCGATGCCGTTCTTCACGCCCACGCCGCTATCGGCCTGCGACAGAACGGTCGTGGGCACGCGGATCAGCCGCACGCCGCGGTGGACAAGCGCGGCGGCGAGCCCGACAATGTCCAGCATGCTGCCTCCGCCCACCGCCACGACGAAGCTGTGGCGGCAGAGCCGCTGGCTGGCCAGGCTCTCCATGACGCGCTCCGCCGCGCGGCTGTTCTTCGCCCGCTCGCCGCCCTGAACGGTCTCCGGCGGGCAGGCAAGCCGCATCGAGTCGGCGTGCGCCTCGAAATAAGCGCCGACCGCCGCGGTCAACCCCGGTCGGGCCTCGGCCAGCCCGCTGTCCAGAAACACCTGCACGCGGTGGGGCATCTCACCCGCAGCCCGCGCAAACTCATCCGCCAGCGTGCCGTTCCCGGGAGCGAACACATCCCGCGTGAAGTGCACGTCATAGCGGTACGGCACGGAGAACTCTTGCCTGTAGGTCTTCATGATGCGCCTCGTGCGTCGAGCCATGCCGCGGTGCGCCCGGCCAGCTCCTGCATGGAATCCGCCTGCAGTTCGGGCACGGTGGCGCCAAGCCAGACTTCGCGCCCCGGTCCGGTCTTGCCATGGGTGCCGCCCACACGCCCCGCGTCGCGGCCGGTGCGCCCCGGCGGCCAACCCCAAAAAAGCTCGCACGGATCGAAGCCCGGCTTGTTGTGAATGTCCACGTGCGCGGCGAAGTCCGGAGCCTTTTCCTCCCGCCCCCACCAGTCATAGGCAAACCAGGCGCCGTCGCGCGCCGTAAGCAACACCTCGCCGGCGCGTTCGTGCGCCCACCCTGAGGCGTCCGGATCGGTTCGCCGCGTGACCCGCTCCACGCCCGCGCTGCCGTCGAACGCCGCGCATACCGACCCGACATCGGACGCTTCCCGCACATAAACGTGGGCGACTTCGTGATCGACGACCGCCACGGCGCGCGAGGCGTGGAGATCCGCATAAGACATGCCCTTCACCGATCGCACCGCCAAAAGCCCATGCTCACGCAGCACCCGGTTCGGGTAGATCGCTCCGCCGGAGACCGGGACGATGG
The DNA here is from genome assembly GCA_032123415.1 of bacterium. Classification (GTDB taxonomy): domain Bacteria; phylum Verrucomicrobiota; class Kiritimatiellia; order UBA8416; family JADHWI01; genus JAQBFL01. Next base: position 7,967 of record JAQBFL010000377.1, read on the forward strand.
CATAGTCGCCATAGATAACCACCTCGAACCCGTGAGCCCGCGCCGCAGCGACGAGCCGATCAAGTTCCCGCGAGACGCTCGCCAGGGCGCGGCGCGCGGCGGGCGACGCGGGGCCGTGGCGTTGCAGGTCGTAGTCCAGTCCCGGCAGGTAGGTCAGGCACAGGTCCGGTGCGCGGTCCGGGTCTGCCAGAAGAGCCGCCGTTGCCTCGGCAATCCAGTCCGACGAGCGCACCGAGGCCATGGGGCCCCAGTAATGGCGCAGAGCGAACGGGCGCCCCACGCGGCGGCGCAGACCGTCATACAGGTCCGCGGGGCGGCAGGCGCAGGCCTCGATGATACCCCCGTGATGCCGGTGTACCGGCGCGGGGGAAAGCAGGACATCGGCGTCCTCGCCAAGGCTCTGCTGCCAGAAGAGCAATCCGACGCGACCGCCCCGCTCGCGAAAACGCGACCAGATGCGCGGCCCCTCGACGAGCGCCGAGGATTGTTCCCAGAAGAAGGTTCGACGCAGGCGGCGGTCGAAGAAGCCGTTCGAAGCCACGCCGTGCGCGGCGGGGGCGGCCGCCGTGCGCAGCGTGGCCTGCGCGACACAGGTTACGGCCGGGAAGACCGGCACGGCCGGCCGGCCGTCGAGACCTGCAAGCCGCGATCCCCCTCCTGCGCGCAAGACGAAATCCCAACCCAGACCCGCCACCTGTACGACGAGCAGGCGCGGCATGGTCACACGTTGAGCTTTGAGCGTCATGTCGCAGGCATCTTACTCCCTGCACGCGGGCAAGTCACGCCTCAGGTGATGCGTCTGCCCTGGCAAAACATCCTCACGCTCAACGTGTCGGCGGTGTGGCGTTGCTGATCTCCGCGCCGAACTCGGGGTGCAGAATGAGGATCGCGAACTCCGCCGCTTCCTCCGGTTGGCGGTCGTTGAGGGAGAGATAGTCGAAGCGCCCGCGCAGGTCGGTGTAGCCGTCCTTCCAGAAGCTCTCCCGCCCGTCCGCGCCACGCGCGAACACCTTGACGTAGGTCTTGGGCAAGGGCTTGCCGTCGGCCGAGGAACGAACTTCGATCTGCCCGAAGCTTTCCATCTTGCGCACACGCAGGCGGTTGGCGTACCACGTGGCGCCCGCCCGCTGGCCCTTGCC